>NZ_JBLYNS010000234.1:0-4683 GCF_049310205.1 Endozoicomonas sp. ALC013
GAATGCCAGGTTGTATTTCAACATGTCCTGATGCATAAGGGTGTTTTTCCGGCGTTCAATTTTTATCATATTCCTGAATTCAAGCGGAGGAGGACCTGATGATGATGTAACTGATTGCATGCAAATGCTTTCATCAAAGCAATCTTTTTCGTACTGTGACTTGAATGGGTAAAAATCAGGTGGCGGTATTTTGGTAGAATCCTGTGGCACAACTTCTTCAGCCGATAAATTATTAAACTTTGCTGAGTCACCTGTGTTTGCCGTGGCATCCTTGGTTTCTTCAGGATTTTGTTGTTCTTGCCATGCCATTTTTCGGTAAGTTGATGCTGATATGGGTGAAGTCATAACAATTACTCATATTCTAAATAATCAAGTTGATGACAAGGGGTTATGTTCAAAGCGTTTCCAACGCTCATGAGAATTCATGGCGCAAGGTGAAACTCTGTCGACTCTGACCACTGATCCAAATGAAAGTTTCATGATATAATGGATATTTCCGGCTTCCAGGTGGAAAAGTTTTACTGCTGTATTTTTAGTAAAATGGCTGACTATAAACGCAGTTACAGTAGTTGAGAGTCAGGTATTTTTCTGAACACATTCAAGAATCAAGAACTGCCACTGGTTTGCAATTTGTTTATGCTTTGGACGCAGGTCTTGAAAAATTGAACTTTAAGCATAAAAATCAGTCGAACTTTATAAAATTGAATCCAACCTTTTAATAACAACTAGTACACGGTTTCAATGAGTTTTATGGGTTGTCGTGCCTCCGCACTCTGTTCGCCCTGAGCCTGTTGAAGGGCGTAAACTCCGGACTCTGATAGATCGTGCCAAGCACCCTTCGACTCCGCTCAGGGTGAACGGAGATGGTACACGTCAAACTCATTGAAACCATGTACTAACATGATGGTTCGCTCTTCAGGCAATTTGCAATGAACTCATTAACATCAGACTGTGGATTTTACTGGCTCAAGTCCCTGGCAAGAGAGCCGGTGGAACATGACGAAAGATTCAGTATTGGCTCTGCGGTCAGCCCCCTCATGGTATCGGATGAGAGTCAACCCCAAAACACTTTTGTGGCAACGCGGCTCCCTGAGCGACTCACAGTTGCTGTTTCTGAATCAATAGCTGTTCCTGAAACAGTTGCTCCTGAGCCAGTTGCTCTTGAAACAGTTGCTCCTGAGGTCATCGCTGTTCAAGAGTCAGTTGCTGCTCAAGAGACAGTTGCTGCTCCAGACGCTGCTTCCTGTGTTGGGCTCTCTTTGCCCGGAACTTCGCCTGTTGTCAAAAAACAGATTCCCGAACAGCTGCACGATATTTGCCAGCAATGGCTTGCGCTAAGCCACCGCTTCCCTAAAGACCTCAGTTTCCAGCAAACCGGCGAACTGGTCGAGGCCTTCAGAGAAATATTGCTTCAGCGACTTAGGGGATTGGCATCAGAACCTTCCAGATCCACCACGGGCTGTCAGCCATCGGGGTGGTCTTCAACGCACCACACCAAACCGGCTGACCAGAAAAACGCACCTGATGACAGTAGTCAGAGGGATCATCAGCTGGTGGACCATTTCTGGCTAAGTTACCTGAACGCGATAAGCCGACGTATTACCCAGATAAGCAGTGACGATGTTCGTGTGAATGGCCAGAGTCCGGAAGAACCGAATCCGTTCACTTTTGAGCAGCTGAACCAGAAAAGCTGGGATTTATATGCCAGGATCGGTGTGAGCTATCCGGACAACATCCCGCTGATTCTTAAACAGGCTTCCTATCCCCTCAGCCATGGTGGTGACACTTTCGCTATTATCCATAGTGTTGTTTTTCAGGGCGTAGAGGCCAGCAGCAACTTTGTGAGCACCCTGCTTTTTTCCCTGTGTGAATACTATCAGCCGGAACAACGGCCTTCGCCAAACGGCTCTGAGCCAGTGATTATCCGGTTATTCGAGCAGCTCGGCTACTGGCGGCAACAAAACGACAAACTGATTGTCCCGAAAGTCAAAACGGCGAAAGGGGAGATTCGCCCCATGAGTATTGTCAAAAGCATGGAGCGGATTATCCCCAAAGAACACCCATTCCAGCAGGCCCTGGCCAGGGTCCAGCTTGACAGCGGCCCAATCGGCATACTGGATGGCAGTGTTACCCGGCAAAAAAAATGCCTGAAACAAACCATTAAGGCGCTTGCCAGTTCAACCGCCGCTGATGATCTGGCCAAAGCAAAACAAAGACCATCGCCAGCCAAAACACAGCGAAAGCAAAAAAAAGACAACAAGACCACCGCCCCCCTCTCCTGCAACCAACCTGCTGCGCCATCGACACCTACGCCATCAGAGGCTGGCAAAAACAATTCCGGGGAATGTCTGAGCACATTGGCAGACAACAGCAGCTCGCCAATAACATTTGCCAGACAATGCAAACAGCTCATTAATGCTGATAACGTCGACCTGCTGAAAAAACTGCTGACAGACAATCCGCAACTGTTCTACGGATTAAAACAGTCACAGAAAAATAAAATTGACCGTTTTCTGAAAGCAAAGAAACTTCCCAATTTTATGCGGGATAAACACTAAAATACGCTGGTACTGGATAGGGTTGTTCAGGCAGAATTGCCCGACATAGCTATCTATCAGGTTGACATGCGGGCCACCATAAGAACCTCTAATGCAGAGAGCCACAAACAACAGGCCCTGATATTTAACGCCCTGGACGTAATATGACTGACAATAACAAGCTGCCACTTATCCTTGAACCAGACGTTCTGGAATCCATACTCACTGCTGAAGACCATGCGTCAGTAAAAGAGCGCCTGATTATTATTGATCTTGGTAATCCCCGGCTGTATCAACAGGCTCATGTTCCCGGGGCCATCCATGTGCCACCCCATCAGCTGGTTGCAGGAACGCAACCGGCCCGTGGCAAACTGCCAGCGCTCAGTCAACTGGAATCGTTGTTCAGTGAGCTGGGCTTTACCGGCGAAGAGCACTTTATTGTTTACGATGATGAAGGCGGTGGCTGGGCGGGGCGCTTTATCTGGACGCTGGATGTTATTGGTCACCGGAAATATTCGTATCTCAATGGTGGAATCCATGCCTGGTTGAAAGAAGGCCATCCAAGAGAGTCCGGGGCCAACGTGAGAGCTTCCACCGACGTTTCCCTGACGATTGATGACCGTGTTATTGCCAGCTGCGACTTCATCCTTGAAACACTGGCGAGCCCGGAGTTCACTATCTGGGATGCACGCTCTCCAGAAGAATACCGCGGAGAAAAGGTCATGGCACAAAAAGCTGGCCATATTCCCGGAGCCATTAATTTTGAGTGGACCCGAGCCATGGACCCGGAAAAGAACTATCGAATTAAAGAAGGGCTGGAGGCGGAGCTTGATGCCCTTGGTATTAAAAGAGATCAACAAATCATCACCCACTGTCAGGCCCATCACCGTTCAGGGTTTACCTATCTTGTGGCTAAAGCGCTTGGCTTTAAATCGGTCAGAGCCTATGACGGCTCATGGTCTGAATGGGGGAACCTGCCTCATACACCAGTTGCTTAAGTAGTTAATAAGCAAACACAGCAATCACCGAAGGTGCAGGCAGTCATGCCATGAATTACAATGGCTGCCACTTTCCTGTTTTTCGAGAACCATTGTCTTGATTCATTTGAACAACCTTCAGAGCCTGGCATGATCCCTTACAAATAGACGACAGGCTCTTATCAGATACCTATTTTAACCACAGGATATTCCATCACCGTGAAAGAAAAACTGTTTGCAGCTATCCAGTATGTACTGCCTCATCACCTGATCTCCAGGGCTGTGTACTATTTTGTGGAATGCCAGATTCCATGGTTCAAAAATGGCCTGATTCGCTGGGCTATCGATCACTACCACGTCAATATGAGTGAAGCGAAGCGGGAAGGCGCTGAAGAGTACCGCCACTTCAACGACTTTTTTACCCGGTCATTAAAGGATGGAGCCCGTCCTTTACCCGAAGACCCGGAGATGATTGTCAGCCCGGCCGATGGTGTCATCAGTCAGATAGGCGACATCAAGAACGGCAGAATATTTCAGGCCAAAGGCCATGATTACAGTCTGGTCGAATTGCTGGGTGGTGATCTGGAGCTTGGGCAGGAGTTTATGGGCGGAAAGTTTGCTACCATTTACCTCTCCCCGAAAGACTACCACCGTGTCCATATACCTGCGGCCGGATCCCTGCATAAGATGGTCCATGTGCCCGGACGCCTTTTCTCTGTAAACCAGGGGACCGTTGAGAACATCCCCAATCTCTTTGCCCGGAACGAACGGGTGGTCAGTATTTTTGATACAGAATACGGTACCATGGCAGTCATCATGGTTGGGGCAATCAATGTTGCCAGTATTGAGACCGTGTGGGCCGGTCTGGTGACCCCACAAAGGGGGCAGGTTGCTACCACCACCTATGGTGAGGTGAGCCAGTCGGTTGAATTAAGCCGTGGTGATGAACTGGGCCGCTTCAAACTGGGTTCCACTGCGATATTGCTCTTTGGCAAAAACCAGATTGATTGGCTGGAAAACTGGCAACCAGGCCTGTCGATCAAGATGGGGGAGGCATTGGCCCGGGTCGATGCTCCTGACATCAAATAGTGCCTTCTCTATAGTGGAGATTTTTATCACATAGAGCCTGGTATTCAGAACCTCCGGGAGCGTAACGAATCCGTGTCAGA
>NZ_JBLYNS010000235.1:0-4658 GCF_049310205.1 Endozoicomonas sp. ALC013
TCCGTGCATCCTGAGCGGGGTCGAAGGGCGCTCAGGGTGAACGGAGATCGTACACGTCAAACTCATTGAAACCATGTACTACCCCTTCATCACTCTGAGTTATGGCCGACAAACTTGTTTGCTTGTCACCACCCACACCCCGGGCCATAGGTAGAGTGAATAACCCTGATGCTGACGATTACCATGAGCCAGTTCTTTCAGATTCACCCCGACAACCCGCAACTGCGCCTGATCCGTCAGGCTGTCGATATTATTCGCGATGGTGGTGTGATCGCCTACCCTACCGACTCAGCCTATGCCCTGGGTTGTCACATTGGCGATAAAAAGGCGGTTGAGCGCATCCGGAAAATTCGCAGGCTGGATGAAAAGCATAATTTTACCCTGGTCTGCAGAGACCTCTCCGAACTTGCGACCTATGCCCAGGTGAATAATACGCAATATCGAATGTTGAAAAATCACACACCGGGCCCCTATACCTTTATTCTGAAAGGGTCCAGGGAAGTGCCTCGACGGTTGATGCACCCGAAGAGGAAGACCATCGGCATACGTGTGCCTGAAGGTGCCATTGTGCAGTCATTGCTCAGCGAGCTGGGCTGCCCCATTATGAGTTCAACGCTCCACTTGCCTGGTGACGAGTTCCCCATGATGGATCCTTACGATATCCGCATGACGCTGGAACCCCAGCTGGACCTGATTATTGATGGCGGGTTCTGTGGCATGGAGCCGACGACAGTGGTCAGCCTGATGGAAGATGTCCCGGAACTTCTCAGGGTTGGCAAAGGTAATCCTGAGCCTTTTATGATTGATTAGTTTTTCTTGCGGTAAAGCAAGTATCAGCTGTTAGTTCACACAACTATCCATGACATGCCATGATGTGGAATTAACAGCAAATCTATTTTTCTACTATTCAGAAAAGTCGTCTAGGATAAATAGTCTAATTCAAAAGCCTGAATCCCATACTGCATCCAACAATCAAGAATCAATTAGTGAATATGTGAATAGTCGAAATCAATCAACAAAGCATTTATCAAACCATGCCAATATCAGCAATCAAAAAACCGGAAACCAAAAGATACCAAAATAAATTATTCATAATAATCTTTGGATTTCTTATACACCCTTTAGATATTCAGGCTGAACTTGGTATAAAAAACACCTATCAAACATCACAACAACACTTTTCTCAAGCCTACCCGGACACTAATGAAAAAATTGAATCAAAAGAAGTTAAAGGTGAACTTCCTGATATTATTCTTACACCCGGAGAAAAAAGAAAAATCGTATTAAAATCACTCACCCAACAAACCATCGACCAGGCCAGTTCCACGAACAAAATTCTGACACATTACGCCGTTAAAGACCTGGATTTATTAAATGGACCAACGCAGTCACCCGACCACAGCATTCTGAAAAGCCTTGGAACCCCGATTACCATATCCGGAGAAATCATGTTAGCCAATATGCTGATTACTCCGACAACCGATATCAACGTACTGAAAAAAAGACAATCCACCATTCAATACCTGATCGATAATCCAATAATCATGGCCAGGCTGGAGAATCATTTACAACGGTTCTCCGCCAATGAGGATGGCATCATATCTCTGCTTGACCCCTCCGATACTGTCTATAAAGGACTTTTCCAGAGCCTGGATGCTACCACTCAGTTTGGTATGAACCCGAAAACCAGCAATGAAAAAGAAGCCTCCCGTCGTTTTATTGAAAGCCTGAATTTGCTGAGCCTCGGGTTTATGCCAACCTACCTTTATTACAATTCTTCACATCCATTGCATCTGGTCAGCGGCTTGACACTTTATGGCCTGACACTTTATCTGACACAACGAAGTGCCAAAAGAGAGAGGAAATATTACACCTACGTAATGGAACGCAGCAGACGCCCGGGCCTTGCCTTATTTGAAGCCAGAAAACTCTGGATGACCCTTGAGAACCATCCACCGTTTCATGAAGTGCTGTTATCCTACCCGGAGCTTGCAAGGCTGGATTACTCGAAAGAGTTCCGGGAAATGCTCGCGCTATTGAAAGAGCCCCCTGAAAGCCCTGTCCGTTCTAACTGGCACTACTACACCTCTCACATGGGGTGCTACCACATGGCATTAGAACTGATGCAGAAGCACAAAAGTTCTCTGTTATACATCCTCAAGGCCGTGGGTGAAGTGGATGCCTGGCTGACCATTGCCAGACTGGTAAGCCAGGGTCAGCAAAGAGAAAGCAACCCAATTGCCTTTGCAAAATACATTCCGGAACACGCTTCACCCTACCTGAGACTTGACCGATTCTGGAATCCACATTTATCACCAGCAGTCGCCGTGCCAAACAGTATTGAAATAGGCGCGCAATTACCGTTGAACACCATCATTACAGGCCCTAATGCCGCCGGAAAATCGACCAATATGGAAGGCATTGCCATTGCCGTCCTGCTGGCACAGACCTTTGGAATTGCACCAGCGCACGATATTGAAATAACCCCGTTTTCCCTGATCCATACTCACATGGATATCAGCTCAGAGGTGGCAGCAGGGCTGTCAACCTTCAAGGCAGAATCGGTAAGAGCTATTGAACTGATGGACCATATTGAAAACATGGTAGAGTACCAGTTCAGCCTGACACTGATGGATGAGATTTTCAGCAGCACCAATCCGATAGAAGGTGAGGCTGGCACTTATGGCTACCTGAAAATCATTTCCAACAACCGGAACTGCATTAATATCTGCACAACCCACTACCCCAGACCCACACTGCTGGCTGATGAATACCCCGGAATATTCCAGAACATGCATGTTCACGCCGACATCACCAGTGACGGCAGACTGGTCTATGACTACCTTTTAAAATCCGGTTTTTCTGAACAGCATATTGCCATCAAGATTCTTGAAGATGAGGGCATTCAATCAGAATTTCTTGATATCGCCACGGACATCATCAAATATCCGGAACGATACCCTCTTCAAAACCGCAGACACTAGGAGCCTGGTTTCAAAGAGTTTGACGTGTACAATCTCCGTTCACCCTGAGCGGAGTCGAAGGGTGCTTGGCACGATCTATCAGAGTCCGGAGTTTCCGACCTTCGACAGGCTCAGGACGAACGGAGTGCGGAGGCTCAACAACCCGTCAAACTCACTGAAACCATGTACTATGAGACCGGGAAAAACGCTTTATCAATGCCTTGTTCAGGGGAACATCCAGTCTTTTGATACTGACCACAAGACCCATCCTATTATCGGCCACTAAAGCCGGTAATGCGCGGCAGGGAATACTGTCTCGCCCCTCTTTCCCCTGGATTAAAACTGTCGTACCCTGTCCTCTCAGGACTAATTTGGGAGAGCCCTTTGAGCGCTGTAGACCCTCAGTCGCGTGTTTTATCTGGCATGCGACCCACTGGCCGATTGCATCTTGGCCATTATCACGGTGTTTTAAAAAACTGGCTGGCACTGCAACACGAATACGACTGTTTTTTCTTTGTGGCAGACTGGCATGCATTGACCACTCACTATGAAGATACCCAGCACCTTCAGCAACACATGCTGGATATGGTCACTGACTGGCTCGCCGTTGGTGTGAACCCTGGCTCTTCCACCATTTTTATTCAGTCCCGGGTACCGGAGCATGCCGAACTTCACCTGCTGCTTTCCATGATGACACCGCTGTCATGGCTGGAACGGGTTCCAACGTACAAAGACCAGCAGGAAAAACTCAGAGAGAAAGACCTTTCTACCTATGGCTTTCTGGGATATCCCCTCCTGCAAAGTGCTGACATTCTGGCCTATCGGGCAGGCAGTGTGCCTGTGGGCGCGGATCAGGAAGCCCATGTGGAGATTACCCGGGAAATTGCCCGCCGTTTTAACCATCTCTATGGCCGTGAACCCGGTTTTGAACAAAATGCCGAAATGGCCATCCGGAAAATGGGCAGAAAGCAGGGTGAAATATACCGGAAGCTTCGCAAAACCTATCTGGAAAAAGGCGATGAACAAGCCCTGGAAACAGCCAGGGCCCTGCTGAAAGAACAGAACAATATTACCCTGGGTGACCAGGAACGCCTCTTCGGTTATCTGGAAGGCACCGGCAAGGTTATTCTGCCAGAGCCACAGGCATTGCTGACACCGCAAGCCAGAACGCCGGGGCTGGATGGACAGAAAATGTCCAAGTCCTACAACAACACCATCAGTCTCAGAGAGAGTGCGGACGAGGTGGACACCAAGATCCGGAAAATGCCCACGGACCCGGCTCGTATTCGCCGGAATGATCCGGGTGATCCCATAAAATGCCCGGTATGGCAATTTCACCGGCTCTATTCTGACCAGCAACGTCAGGACTGGGTACACAGTGGCTGTACCAGTGCCAGCATCGGTTGCCTCGACTGCAAAAAGCCGGTCATAGAAGCGATCCAGGCCGAGCTGGAACCGATACGGATTGAAGCCCTGGAACTGGAAAATAACCAGGATGTGGTCAAGAGCATTATTACCGAAGGGTGCGAGAAAGCCCGCGATGAAGCCCAGGACACCCTGAAGGAAGTCCGGGATGCCATGGGACTGCACTATCGCTAAGAGCCTGACCGAGAATTGGTATAGTTCCTCTCTGGACAGACACCACCTCTGGCAGGCATGATGGAACTGATCAGCAAATAAGCCATCTAACCTCCC
>NZ_JBLYNS010000236.1:0-4639 GCF_049310205.1 Endozoicomonas sp. ALC013
CAGGACGTGGTCATCTGGAAACTGGCCTGCGCTGGAGCAGTTTTGTACAGGGCTGGGATCTGGCGGCATTGATGTTTTATCACTATCAGGACAACCCGGTGTTGTATCGCTCTTTCGATGAGGGGCGTATTGCCGTGTCACCGGAATACCAGCGCACGCTTTTGTATGGCCTGAGCGCCAGTAATGCTTTCGCTGACTGGGTAGTGCGGCTGGAGCTGGCTTATAGCACCCGTAATGCGGTACTGCGGGAAGACTTGGTCGACCAGGGCATTTACACCACCGGCGAGATGACCTCCGTGCTGGGACTAGATTATCAGGGGCTGGATAACTGGTTTCTCAGTTATCAGTTCTACCAAAGCACGCTGAACAACAGACCTGCTGCGGTGATACGCAAACAGACCACCGTCCGACACACCCTGCTGGGGCGGCGTGACTTCTGGAACGACACTCTGGAGTTGGAGCTGAAAGGGCTGCATAACCAGGATTACAACGATGGCATGCTGCGTGCGAAGCTGAGCTGGGATGTGGACGACAGCTGGCGACTGTGGACTGGAGCCGATCTGTTCTACGGCGATGACGACGGGCCGTTTGGCCAGTTCCGGGAGCAGGACCGGCTGGTGCTGGGGGCGGAGATCACTTTTTAGTGCGCTTGAATGTCAGTCTGCGTACACCAGCCGGATCAGGATGCGGGTTGTTCTTCCCGCTCCATCAGACCATCCATGGTCTGGGTCGCTCTCAGGCCATCCTGGCTTTTGGAATAGCAACCCGAACCCTGCCCCTGTTGTATGAGGACTCATGCTTGGCGGAGCCAGTCATAACAATAAACATAAGTAAGGAAGGTGATAACCATGAATATGATGACCCTGTTACGGATCAAGAACCGGTTTCTGGGCACGCTTCTGCCCGGTAAAGTGGCCAGGGATCATGTAACGCTGTTTCTTTCCCCTCGTCGGTTTCCCTTGAAAGACTGGGAAGAGAAAGCGGAGCTGAATGGGCAACGGATAAGTTTCGGGGCAGAGTTTGATAACAGCCTCAGTGCTCTGCGCTGGGGGGAAGGTGGTGAAGATAAAAAGCGGGTTTTGATTATGCATGGCTGGGAAAGTCGCGCTACGCAGATGCAGGCTCTGGCTCAGCCTTTGATTGAGGAGGGGTATGAAGTGATCGCTATTGATGCCCCTCGCCACGGTTTGTCCAAAGGGAAACAGGCTAATCCAGTGCAGTTTGCTCTGGCGGTGATTGCTGCGTGTCACGAGCTGGGGCCGTTTGATGCTGCTATCGGCCACTCTATGGGCTGTGCCGGTCTGGCTATTGCACGGGAACAGGGGGCCGCTATTAACCGTTATGTTTTAATGGCGTCGCCCGCGAATATGCTAGATACCCTGCGTGCCTTTGCCGATTTTATGGGGTTACCCAAAACCTGTACCGAAAAATTTATTGTGGGTGTTGGCCATGCAGTTGGCCGTCCGGCTGAAGAGCTGGATATTGGGACGATGCTCGCGGACGGTCAGCCTGATGTGCTACTGGTACACGCTCGTAACGATATTGAAGTACCGTTCGCTGCCATGACATGTATTCATGACAAGCTGGGTAATGCCCAGACTTGGACGTCGCCGTCGCTCGGTCATAGGAAACTGGTGCGTGATCCGGATATTGCATCCATGATTGGCCGGTTTATCAGTACCGGACATGTAGTGGAGGAAAAGCTACCTGGTCATGCTTGAGCCACAGGTAAAGGCGGATGCGTTTCTTGATGCCAGGTATTATCTGAACCGTCAGCACCGGACTCTTGCTGAGGGCGTTGAGGGGTGGCTGGTCAATATGGAGGAGCTGCTTGCCTGTTGGCCGCCGTGGCACGATTTTTCAGGCCTGCTCACGAAACGAGAACGACAGCGATGGTGCGATTATCAAACTATTGTTGATGATGGTCTGCGAGCCCGCAGTTTCCTCTTTGGACGCAGTGTTCTGCGCTTACTGCTCGCAGATCGCCTGGAAGTCAGCCCTGATCAGGTGCCTCTCACCCGGGACGCTCATGGCAAGCCTCAGCTAGAGAACAGCTGTTTGCACTTTAACCTCAGCCATAGTGGTGAGTGGTTGTGGTTGGTGATCAGCAGCCTTGGTCCGGTCGGTGCCGATGTTGAGTGTTTGCTGACCTGCGAGCCGGTGACTGAGCCACTTATCGAAATGGTTGCATCCCCGGAAGAACAACGTACCCTTCGGCAAGCACCGGCCTCAAAGCGTGACATTGTGTTTCTGCGCTTGTGGGTGTTAAAAGAAACGTACTTAAAAGCAATCGGTTCGGGCCTTCTCCAAGATCCGCGTTTGCTGAAGATAAACGACGACAATACAATTTCTCATATCTATAAATTCAATAATCCTCTCTGCTCCCAGATCGCTTTCATCCAGACAGACAGCTGTATAGTTGCATGGGCACAGCTCTAACTCTTCTATATCTGCCTTAGATATTGTATCGCCCTCTATCAGAAACTTTGGCATTTTCTTTGCTGTATTCTAGAAAACTGCAAAAAACATAGATTAGTAGTAACTTTTGAGTAGTTTTGGTGCGTTGCTTGTAAAAGTGTTCAAAGTGCAGACAGAATTGCATATCCGATGCACTGCGAATACTTGTCATGGAAATGCAATGTTTGATCAGTATTTTACTGGCAGAAATGCATGTATATACATTCTAAGACATGTATATACATGACAAGTGACAGCTACCTGCTTCATGGAAAATCAGAAAACAGTTGATCAGTTCGTCAAGGGGTTTCGGAGGATAAGGATGATCAAAATGGATACTGCTCGGAAAGACGCCGCCATGGGAGCCGTTGAACGCCAGTCATTGAAAACTGACTTTGGTGTCGTCTATGAGTCCAGGCCAGTGCCAGCACTTGAGTTTATTGCGGATATCGTGGCCTGACGTGCTGACCATGAGCCTGAGAAGGAGGCATTCACCTATCTTGTGGATGGCGATGAGGATGCGATTACTTGGACGTATCAGGATTTGAAAAATGCCGTGGCTTACACGGCTAACCATATCAACCCCAGCATTCAGCACCACGATCGTGTGGTGCTGTTGTTTGAACCCGGTCTGGCCTTTCTGGCCTCGTATCTGGCCACTGTTGGCAGTGGTGCGATTGCTGTGCCCTGCCATCCGCCTATGGGCACCCGTCAGGTGCAGCGCTTTCTGAGCATGCTGCAGGACTGCAAACCGAAGATCATCCTCTACAGCCGGTTTATCCGTGAGAGCAATGCCCAGCTGGCTCAGTTCACGGCTATGGCGGCGCAGATGGGTATCAAGCTGGTTGAAGTGGATGTACCTGATCAGCCAGAAGAGCAAAACTGGGACAGGCCACAGCAGGCCTTGAATGACACGGCCATGCTGCAGTACACCTCTGCCTCGACCGGTAAGCCCAAAGGCGTCATGGTCTCCCAGCATAATCTGGTGAAGAACTGTGAGGCGATCTACAAGTGGCTCGCGCCCCACCCACCGCGTAAAGGATGCATCTGGCTGCCGCCTTACCATGATATGGGGCTGCTCGGTGGCATTATGCAGCCGCTCTATGCTGGCTTCCCGCTGGTGTTTATGTCGCCGATGCATTTTATTCAGCGCCCGTTGCGCTGGTTGAAGGCGATTTCCGACCACCGGCTGACGACGACAGGTGCGCCTAACTTTGCATTTCAGTTATGCGTCGATGGTATTACCGATGAAGAGCTGAAAGAGGCCAATCTGGACCTGTCCTGTGCCCGGGAAATTTTCAGTGGTTCAGAGCCTATTAACCCCAACACAATTTCTGCGTTCTATCAGCGGTTCCGTGAACATGGTCTGCCTTCTACCTCGCTAAATCCCTGTTACGGTCTGGCTGAAGCGACATTGTTTGTCTCCGGCAAAAAGGCTGACACCGTTGTGGCTTCCCAGCCGTTTGCACGTGACGACCTGGATCGGTGGCAGGTCACGCCCAGTCTGGAAGGCCGGACGCTGGTCAGCTGTGGTGAAGCTGGCAATGAACTGGATATTCGTATTGTTGACCCGGATACAGCACAGCCCGCTGCCATCGATGATGTCGGTGAAATCTGGATCGCAGGGCCCAGCATTGCCCAGGGCTACTGGCGCAACGATCAGCTAACCGAAACCGCCTTCCACAACCGGCTGCCAGGCTCTGAGGCAAGCTATTACCGGACCGGCGATCTGGGTTTTATGCTCGATGGTGAACTATACGTCACTGGTCGTCTGAAAGAAGTCATTATTGTCCGTGGCCGTAATCTCTATCCCCAGGATATTGAACGTTGCGTGCTGGCCTCTTCGTCCCTGCTGGATGGTAGGAGTCTGGCTTCGGCCTTTGCTATTTCCGGTGATGACACAGAAGAGCTGGGTGTACTGGTTGAAGTGCGACAGCCGGTGACGCCAGAGCAGGTTGAGGAAATACAGACTGTTACCAGCGCCGCTATTCGGGCCGAATTCCAGGTCGAACCCGTAGTGGTGCACGTCGGCCCTCGCAAAACTGTGCTGCGCACGACCAGCGGCAAGATCCAGCGTCTGGCTTGTGCCCACGCTTACCACAAAGGCAAACTGCCGGATTTCCCCCAGAACTCACCTGTGCATAAAGCGAAGGCTGGTGAGAGGGTTCCCGCATGAAAAGCA
>NZ_JBLYNS010000237.1:0-4630 GCF_049310205.1 Endozoicomonas sp. ALC013
CTTCCTGGTTTTGAAATCACCACCCACGTAATGAGAGGGACCCTGAATTTCAATTACCATGTTGTGATCTGGCAGTAGCAGGTCAACCGGAGGCAGTGAATTCAGACTCTTTTCTTCTTCGATCTTCAAAGATGGAATAGATGATTTGAGTTGATCACGGAAGTCGGCTTGGTTTTTTGAAATGATTGTCTGGTAATGGAGGACGACCGAACAGGTTCTGCCAAGCCAACTTGCGGCCATGGCAATGATGCGTTGATCCTCTTCATTGTCTGAGGATGTATTTTCCACGCGAGTAAACAGGTCATCCATGTGCTTTTCAAGCCAGTTATTGTTTTTGGAGTCCAGAGACAATCTGGCACAGCAAACCATTACTCCCCAAAGGGACATCAATATCTCTTGCTGAGAGAACTGAGGGTTGCCACTGATTCGGTAGACAAGCGATTTGAACGTGGATGTTACCACGTCCAGCTCAATGAGTTCGCCCAGTTTCGCCATGGCCCACAGCAGGTTGGCGATATGCTGGGGAATAAATTGGTCTTTGTTTGCGTTCACCTGAGTCAACAGCGCGGCCACGGTCTCGTTGAGTTCTGGTGTCTGCTTGAGCCCGTTATCCACCAGTTTCGCCATGGCCCACAGCAGGTTGGCGATACTCTGTGATTGAAAGTTAGCTTTCTGTGCTTTGACGTGGGGCAACAGCGCGGCTACGGTCTCTTTCAGACCTTGAGTCCGCTCCTGCCCACTGCCCATCAGTTTCGCCATGGCCCACAGCAGGTTGGCGATACTCTGTGATTGAAAGTTAGCTTTCTGTGCGTTGACGTGGGGCAACAGCGCGGCCACGGCCTCGTTGAGCTCTGGTGTCCGCTCCTGACCGTTGTCCACCAGTTTTGCTACGGCCCACAGCAGGTTGGCGATTTCCTGTGGTTTAAAGTGAGCTTTCTGTATGTTCACGTGGGGTAGCAGGGCGACCGTGGCCTCTTTGAGTTCTGGTGTCTGTTCCTGCCTGTTGTCTACCAGTTTCGCCATGGCCCACAGCAGGTTGGCGATTTCCTGTGGTTTAAAGAGAGCTTTCTGTGCGTTCACGTGCGGCAACAACGCGGCCACGGCCTGTTTGAGCCCTGGTGTCTGCTCCTGCCCGTTGTCCACCAGTTTCGCGATGGCCCACAGCAGGTTGGCGATACCCTGTGGTGTAAAGTCAGCTTTCTGTGCGTTCACGTGGGGCAACAGTGCGGCCACTGCCTCTTTGAGCCCTGGTGCCCGCTCCAGCCCGCTGCCCACCAGTTTCGCCATGGCCCACAGCAGGTTGGCAATACCCTGTGGTTTAAAGTGAGCTTTCTGAGCGTTCACGTGGGGTAACAGCACGGCCACGGCCTCTTTGAGCCCTGCTGTTTGCTCCTGCCCACTGCCCACCAGTTTCGCCATGGCCCACAGCAGGTTGGCGATTTCCTGTCGTGTAAAGTTAGCTTTCTGTGCGTTCACGTGGGGCAACAGCGCGGCCACGGCCTCGTTGAGTTCTGGCGTCTGTTCCTGCCCGTTGTCCACCAGTTTTGCCATGGCCCACAGCAGATTGGCAATATGCTGAGGAATAAATTGGTTTTTTTTTGAGTTCACGTGGGGCAACAATACGGCCACGGCCTCTTTGAACTCTGGTATTCGCTCCTGCCCGTTGTCCGCCAGTTTCGCCATGGCCCACAGCAGGTTGGCGATACCCTGGGCATTAAATTGGTCTTTCTGTGCGTTAATATGGGGCAACAGCACGGCCACGGCCTCTTTGAACTCTGGTGTTCGCTCCTGCCCGTTGTCCACCAGTTTGGTCATGGCCCAGAGCAGGTTGGCGGTATGCTGAGGGATAAATTGGTCTTTCAGTGCGTTCACGTGTGGCATCAGCGCGGCCACGGCCTTGTTGAGCTCTGGTGTCCGCTCCTGCCTATTGTCCACCAGTTTCGCCATGGCCCACAGCAGGTTGGCGACACCCTGGGCATCAATATCCCTGGCGTGAGGTTTTTGGTTGCACTTGAATATTATTGCGTCAAGTAGCGTTGACAATAAGGCAGCCTGAGTACGCTTGACACGCTCATCCATGGGGTCATGAGGGGTAAAAACACCGGCTGAAGTAAATGAGTGAAATGTTGTCGTCAGGCTTCGCCAATTCCAGCTTGGCGTTGCGGTAAAATTTTGCAGGAAACTGATCAGCTGGCTTTGTTCAGTTCGATTTAACGGTCTTTTAGCACCTGACGTGTATTTTTTAATTGAGCTGGCATATTGACCGTGATGCTTCCCATCATAGCGATGACCGATCCGATCAGATTGATTCACCAGACCATCCATTATTTCCTGTTTGATGAGGTTATTAAAATCCTGAGGGTGGTTTACTGAACGGCGTTGTAGATGTTGAAAAGAGCATGCGGCTGAAGAATAGTACAATTCATTACGCCCCGGGGCTGTGCGGGGGGGATGACCCCATTGCCTGACTGGGGCATGTCTAGATCGCCCACGGCTTGAAGAAGCGGCATGGTCCTTCGGTTGGTTGTCATCATTACCTGGTCTTGTGTATTGACCACTGATACCCGCAGAGCTTCTATCCATAATTATATTTCATTAATTCGTGAAAAATATGAGAAGCAGACTGCTGTTTTGTTCAAAAGTTCATTTTGCTGAAATATCTATAAACATAAAATATGGCTGATCTGCGCCGTGCTTTAAGAAAGTGATACAAAGCCATGCCCCTGTGGCGGGATATCTGCCCTGGTCTTTATTTGATCAATACATCGTTTAACTGAATTCTGGTTCAAAAGCCGGTTAACCGGAATTTCAACGACCTTAAATCCTGCTTTTCGCAGCAGTGCGATTTTCAATAGAGTAGAACCATTCCTGGTTTTGAAATCACCACCCACGTAATGAGACGATCCCTGAACTTCAATCACCATGTTGTGATCTGGCAGTATCAGGTCCGCCGGTGGCAATGAGTTCAGACTCTTTTCTTCTTCAATTTTCAAAGAGGGAATGCATGATTGGAGTTGATTGCGGAAGTCGGATTGAGGTTTTGAAATGATGTTATGGTAATGGGGGACGACCGGACAGGCTTTACCTAGCCAACTTGCGGCCATGGCAATGATGCGTTGATCCTCTACATTGTCCGTATTTTCCAGACGAGCAAACAGGTCATCCATGTACTTTTCAAGCCGGTTATTTTTATTGGCATGGGAGACCATTGACAACCGGGCACAGCATACCATTATTGCCCAGAGGGACATCAATATGTCTTTCTGAGAGAGTTGAGGATTTTCACTGATTCGGTAAACAAGCGATTCGAACGTAGAGGTAACATCCTCCAGCGCAACGAATTCTCCCAGTTTCGCCACAGCCCACAGCAGGTTAGCAATTTCCTGTGGTTTAAAGTTAGTTTTCTTTGCGCTCACACGGGGCAAAAGCAGTGCCACGGACTCGTTGAGCCCTGGTGTCCACTTCTGCCCGTTGTCCACCAGTTTCGCGATGGCCCACAGCAGGTTGGCGATGCCCTGGGTAATAAATTGGTCTTTCTGTATGTTCACTCAGGGCAAAAGAGCGGCCAGGGTCTCTTTGAGCCCCGGTGTCAGTTTTTGTCCGTTGTCTACCAGTTTCGCGATGGCCCACAGCTGGTTGGCAATTTCCTGCGGTTTTTTAGCTTTCTGTGCGTTTACGAGGGGTAACAGTGCGGCGATGGCGTCTTTAAGCACTGGTGTCCATTCCTGCCCTTTTTCCACCAGTTTGGCCATAGCCCACAGCAGGTTAGTAATGTGCTGGGCATTAAATTGGTCTTTCTGTGCGTTCACGTGGTGTAACAAAGCGACAACGGCCTCGTTGAACTCTGTTGTCCGTTCCAGCCCGTTGTCCAACATTTTTGCCATGGCCCACAGCAGGTTGGCGACACCCTGGGTATCTATATCCATGGCGGGAGGTTTTTGCTGGCACTTGAATATTATTGGATCAAGTAGTGTTGACAATAAGGCAGCTTGAGTACGCTTAACAACTTCATCCATGGGTTTAAGAGGGGTAAAAACACCCGCTGACGTCAATGAATGAAGTGTTGTCGTCAGGCTTCGCCAATTCCAGCTCCGTGTTGCAGTAAAATTTTGCAGCAAACGCATTAACTGGCTTTGTTCCGTTCGATTTAACGGCCTTTTAGCAGCTGATGAGTATTTTTTAATTGAACTGGCATATTGCCCGTGATTTCTCCCATCATAGCGATGACCGAAACGATCCGATTTACTGACCAGGCCAGCCATTATTTCCTGTTTGGTGAGATCATTAAAATTTTGAGCAGGTTTTACTGAACGGCGCAGTAGATATTGAGAAGGGCCTGCGGCAGAAGAATGGCAAAATTTATTACGCCCCGGGGTTGTGTGTGGGGTATCATCCCGCTGTCTGACCGTGACTTGTCTATATCGCCCACGCCTGGAAGCGGCATGGTCATTCGGTTGGTTGTCATTATTACCTGATCTTGCGTATTGACCACTGATGCCAGCAGAACTTCTATCCATAATTATATTTCATTAATTCATGAAAATATAAAATGAAGACTGCTGTTCTGCCCAGAAGTTCATTGTGCGGCAAAGTTTACTAGAGTCATGATGGGAGGAAGGCGATTACTGAC
>NZ_JBLYNS010000238.1:0-4612 GCF_049310205.1 Endozoicomonas sp. ALC013
CAACCCTTCACACTCATTGAAACCATGTACTAGGTTCCCGGCTTGATAAGGCTCAGGCCGATAACTGCTTGTCGTTGTCGTTTTGATACCGGTTTTTAAAGAGCAGATACAGTCCACTGCTCAACAGCAGGTTGCCCAGTCCAATCAGGTACCGGAATAAATCCAGCCTCAGATAGCCAGCCAGTGTGCCTTCAGTACCGATGATCAGCGCGCCGGTAAAATAGCTGGTAACAGAAGCGATGATCAGCCACTTCGGCCCGGACTCCACCGTTGAACGCAATAGCAGAAATGACGCGAAAATCAGTAGCACAGCCATTTGCAGGTCACGGTAAATAATGTCTAAACCGTACCATCGACAGACTTCGTAAACCACGCACACACCCAGTATCAGCCGACCCCAGGCGGCCCGACTCCAGCTGCTGACGCTAACGCCAAGACAGGTGGCAATTCCGGTCAGAGGCGGCGCAAGAAACATGGCAGCATTCACCAGCATCTCGTGGGGGCCTGACCAGGCACTGGAGATACCATAACGCAGGCTGCCAGTAATGGATGCCAGCGCCATTAGCAGGAATCCCAGCAAGGCAGCAGTGGCAGAAAAGCGATGAACGTCAGCGAAACTCTTTTGCTGTGCCATAAGAAAAACAGCAAAAAGGCAGGCAAAGGCCAGCACGGCATCGGAAATAGCCAGAGAACTCATTGTTTGCAAAATTGCTTAACCAGTCATTTAATAAAATACTCCGAAGATCAGCCTTCCGGACTCAGGATAATCGGGCGAATGCTTTCTCTGCCGCACTCCATGTAGCGTCCAGCTCTGCCTGACCATGGGCTATGGATATAAATCCAGCCTCAAATGCTGAGGGTGCCAAGTATACGCCATTATCCAGCATGCCATGGAAGAATTTGGCATAGCGCCCGGTGTCACAGGCCATCACTTTGGTGAAGCTGTCTATGGTATTGTCGGTATGATGCTGGTCGGTGAAAAATAGACCAAACATGCCGCCTACCTGGGATGTGGTAAAAGGAATACCGGCGGCTTCTGCTTTTTCTCTGAGACCTTGCAGAAGTACCGTGGTTTTCTCCGTCAGGGATTCATGAAAGCCGTGGGTAGACAGATTTTCCAGTGTGGCCAGACCGGCAGCCATGGCCAGCGGGTTACCAGAGAGTGTTCCGGCCTGGTAAACAGGGCCCAGTGGTGCCAGGTGCTCCATAATCTCCCGGCGACCACCAAAAGCACCCACGGGCAGACCACCGCCAATAATTTTACCCAGTGTCGTCAGATCCGGCGTTACGTCGTAATAGGCCTGGGCACCACCCAGTGCAACCCGGAAACCGGTCATGACTTCATCAAATATAAGGACAGTGCCGTATTCATCACACAGCTTGCGCAAGCCTTCCAGAAAACCGGGAACGGGTGGAATACAGTTCATGTTGCCAGCCACCGGTTCAATGATGATACAGGCAATTTCATCACCAACCTGCTGGAAGGTTTCTTCCACCTCGGCAAGGTTGTTGTAGGTCAGGGTAATGGTTTTTTCCGCCAGTGCAGCGGGCACTCCCGGTGAATTGGGCACACCCAGGGTCAGGGCACCGGAACCGGCTTTTACCAGCAGTGAGTCGGAGTGGCCGTGGTAGCAGCCTTCAAACTTGATGATTCGGTCACGACCGGTAAAGCCCCGGGCCAGACGAATGGCGCTCATGGTTGCTTCAGTGCCGGAGTTGACCATGCGCAGCAGCTCCATGGAGGGCACCATCGCCCGTACCATCTTGGCGAGTCGGGTTTCCAGCTCCGTGGGTGCACCAAAGCTCATGCCAGCCAGGGCCTGATCACGCACGGCAGCGATCACATCCGGGTGGTTGTGGCCGAGGATCATGGGGCCCCAGGAGCCGATGTAGTCAATGTATTCCCTGCCGTCCACATCATAAAGATGCGCGCCACGGGCTTTTTTAAAAAAGATGGGCTTGCCGCCAACTCCTTTAAATGCTCTGACCGGTGAGTTTACTCCCCCGGGGATGACCGTCTGGGCATCGTCAAAAAGTTGTTCAGAACGAGACATGGTGGCAATTCCTTAACATAGGCTGTGCGGCTTAACCCCGGGGTTTTGGCCGCTATTCTTTATTGTGCAACTGTGGAAGGTTAAACAGCTTTACGCTGTGTATCGTTAAACAGAGCTATAAAATTCCGGGCCCGATCCCGGATATTCTGTGCCGCAAACAGGTTATTAACGACGGCAACCATATCAGCACCGGCAGAAATCACCTCAGAAGCATTGTCCGTGGTAATGCCGCCAATGGCGACGATGGGCAGGTCAAACATTTCCCGTGCCCGGGTCAGAATGGCAAGCTCGGCATTTTTAGCATCGGGTTTGGTTCGGGAGGGGAAAAACTTGCCAAAGGCAATATAGTTGGCTCCCTGTTCAGCAGCCGCTTTTGCCTTTTCCAGAGAGCCCTCGCAGCTGATGCCGATAATGGCATAATCACCCAGCCGGGCTCTGGCATCGGCAATACTGTCATCCTGCTGGCCAAGGTGAACGCCATCGGCTTCCACATCAAGGGCCAGCTCAATGTCATCGTTGATGATCAGCATGGCCTGGTATTGATGGCAGAGAACCTTCAATGCTCCGGCCTGTCGCAGTCTTTTACCGGAGTCGAGGCTTTTATCGCGGTATTGCAGGATTTTCATACCGCCCATCAGAGCCTGCTCTACCGTTTCGAACAGTATTCTGTCATCGGGTTGCAGTTGACTATCGGTAATACCGTACAGGCCGTGAAATCTATGCATGCTCCATACCCAATTATTAAATATCCGGCAGATTATACCAGTTTATCGTCCTTGTCTTTAATGGACGTTCATTATTAAACATAAGACCAGTATTCATCATATTCCGTGGAAAAAATGTGTTCTAACAAACATCAGGTTTGCCCGGTAACGCATCAGCATCGATGGCAGCTCTCTCACTGACTGTTGAGCTATCTTCGTCGGCTTCAGGGTGGGCTTCGCCCACTGAGCAGAGAATGCCGGCAACCGTGTTGCCAACAACATTGGTGACCGTGCAGCCAGCATCGGTAATCCGGTCAGTCGCCAGAATAATCGCCATGGCTTCAACGGGGAGCCCCATGGTGTGTAACAGTACTCCGGTGGAGACTGCTGCACCGCCGGGTATACCTCCAGTAGCAACGGCCAGAAGGAAGGTGGTGAAGCCCATGGTGCCCATTTCCAGAAGGCTCAGGTCAATATGCCAGGCATTGGCCACAAACAGGGCTGCAACGCTCATATAGATAGCAGAACCGGACATATTAATGGTGGCTCCCAGGGGAACCGTGAAGCCGGCGATATGTGCCGGGACCTGGAACTTTTCGATCAGTGTCTGATAGGTAATGGGGATCGAAGCGTTAGAGCTGGCAGTAGAGAGGGCAAAAATGACCTGTTCACGGGTGTGACGGATAAACACCAGAGGGGAACGTTTAATCACCAGCCCGATCAGCACCGGATAAATAACAAACAGCCAGAGGCACATAATGAGCAGGCAGGTCAGCACATAGGACAGCACACTTAAAATGCTGCTGCCGTTTAATGTGGCAGCCAGTTTGGCGGTCAGAAAGAAAACCCCGATGGGAGCCATACTCATGACCATGCCAATCAGTTTCATCATCACGCTGTTGGCCAGGGAAATAGCATTGCTGACACTGTGGGTTTCGTGGTTTTCCAGCTTCTTTATGGCAACCCCGGTAATGATTGCCATAAACAGGATTTGCAGAATATTGCCTTCTACCAACGCCTGAAAGGGGTTCACTGGTACCACGTTAATAATCATATTCAGCAGTGAAGGGAGTTCCGACTGGCCAGAGCGAACCAGTTGGTCAACGTGGCCAAGATTGGCTCCGGTACCCGGTGCCACCGTTAAAGTGATAACAATGGCTGACAGGATGGCAAAAAATGTATTGCCCAGATAGATGCCAAAGGTTTTAACCCCCAGTCTGCCGACCTGGGTGATGTCGTTAATGCTGCATACAGCGTGGGCAATGGAGACAAAAATAAGGGGGACAACCAGCATTTTAATCATTGCCACAAACATCACACCAACGGCATGAAAGAGGCCACTGACCAGATATTTCTGGATAATACCTTCTGGAGAGGCAGCCAACTGGATAATGATACCAGTGGCCATTCCCAGTATCAGGGCAATCAGTATTTGAGGGGCTAAATTTTTCTGCATCATACATTCTCCTCTCAATATGAAAGTGAAACGGCTCTGCTGACTTATGCCCCCTTACTTATTTGGAACGCTTTATCAGTAACAAGTTCCCGACAAAGATGAAAAAATGCTATTTCCTTATGGTAAATCCTTATTTTAGTTGAAAATTATCGGATTTCCTGAAGCCGTGATCAGGGCCGGATTTGTGCAATTGAAGGCATAACCAGCCAGTTTCAGGCGAGTAGGGGGGGCTTTTGATGTCCCCCGGAAAAGTATTTCAGCCATTATTCGCTGCTAATGTTGCCAAAGCACTTTTGTGAAAGTTTTGGAGGCCAGGCATGTTGTCACCATGCCTGGGAGGCTGACCGAGAATAGACTGCCCTACTGCGGTGGCAGCAAATTGGTCTAAAAAGTCGGAA
>NZ_JBLYNS010000239.1:0-4574 GCF_049310205.1 Endozoicomonas sp. ALC013
TGGCCTTGTTGAATTCTGGTGTCTGCTCCTGCCCGTTATCCACCAGTTTCGTCATGGCCCACAGCAGGTTGGCGATTCCCTGGGCATCAATCTCCCATGCTTCAGCTTTTTTGTTGCACTTGAATATTATTGCATCCAGTAGCGTTGACAATAAGGCAGCTTGAGTACGCTTAACACGCTCATCCATGGGTTTATGAGGGGTAAAAACACCCGCTGAAGTCAATGAGTGAAGTGTTGTCGTCAGGCTTCGCCAATTCCAGCTCCGTGTTGCAGTAAAATTTTGCAGCAAACGCATCAGCTGGCTTTGTTCTGTTCGATTTAACGGTCTTTTAGCAGCTGATGAGTATTTTTTAATTGAACTGGCATACTGACCGTGATTTCTCCCATCATAGCGATGACCGAAACGTTCCGATTTACTCACCAGATCATCCATTACTTCCTGTTTGATGAGGGCATTAAAATCTTGAGTCGGGTTGACGGAACGGCGCACTAGATATTGAGAAGAGCATGGGCCTGAAGAATGGTAAAATTCATTATGCCACGGGGTAGGGCGGAGGGGGTTATTCCGATGTCTGACTGTACACTGTCTATACCGTCCACGCCTTGAAGCAGCAGCAGACTCATCCGGTTGGTTGTCATCATTACCTGATCTTGCGTATTTACCACTGATACCAGCAGAACTTCTATCCATAATTTTATTTCATTAATTCATGAAAATATAAAAAGCAGACTGCTGTTCTGCTCAGAAGTTCATTTTGCGGAAAAGTTTACTTGAGTCATGATGGGAGGAAGGCGATTACTGGCTGTTTGTTTTCTTCCTCTTTGCCGGGTTGATTTGCTCTGCTAAATGTTCTTCACCAGTCACGTATGCAGAATCTGTCCACCCTCTTTTAAGTGGTACAGAGGCATGACCTTGTGGCGGGATGCCTATCCTGGTCTTGATTTGATCAATATAGGGTTTCATTAAATCGTTGTTCAAAAGCTGGTTAGTCGGGATTTCAATGACCTCAAATCCTGCTTTTTGCAACAGTGCGATTTTAAGCAAAGTCGAACCATTCCTGGTGTTGAAATCACCACCCACGTAATGAGACGGTCCCTGAACTTCAATCACCATGTTGTGATCTGGCAGTAGCAGGTCAACCGGAGGTAATGAATTCAGACTCTTTTCCTCTTCGATCGTCAAAGCTGGAATAGATGATTTGAGTTGATCACGGAAGTCGACCTGGTTTTTTGAAATGGTTGTCTGGAAATGGCGGACGACCAAACAGGTTCTGCCAAGCCAACTTGCAGCCATGGCAAGGATGGATTGATCCTCTCCATTATCTGGCGATGTATTTTCCAGACGAATGAACAGGTCATCCATGTGTTTTTCAAATAGGTTATTTTTATTGGTATTAGAGTCCAGAAACAACCTGGCACAGCATACCATTACTCCCCAGAGAGACATCGATATCTCTTTCTGAGAAAACTGAAGGTTCTTACTGATTCGATAGAGAAGCGATTCGAACGTAGAGGTAACCACGTTCAGCTCAACGAGTTCACCCAGTTTGGCCGTGGCCCACAGCAGGTTGGCAATACCCTGGGCAGTAAATTGATCTTTCTGTGCGTTCACGAGGGGCAACAGCGAGATCACAACCTCGTTGAGCCCTGGTGTCTGCTCCTGCCCTTTATCCACCAGTTTCGCCATAGCCCACAGCAGGTTGGCGATTGCCTGTGGTGTAAAGTTAGTTTTCTGTGCGTTCACGTAGGGCAACAGCGCGGCCGCGGCCTCCATGAGCCCTGGTATCTTCTCCTGCCCGCTGTCCACCAGTTTTGCCATGGCCCACAGCAGGTTGGCGATGTCCTGGGCATTAAATTGGGCTTTCTGTGCGTTCATGTGGGGCAACAGCCCGGCCACGGCCTTGTTGAGCTCTGGTGTCTGCTCTTGCCCGTTGTCCACCAATTTCACCATGGCCCACAGCAGGTTGGTGATTTCCTGAGGTTTAAAGTTGGCTTTCTGTGCGTTCATTTGGCACAACAGCGCGGTCACTGCTTCTTTTAGCTCTGGTGTTCGCTCCTGCCTGCGGTCCACCAGTTTCGCCATGGCCCACAGCAGGTTGGCGATTTCCTGTGGTTTAAAGTGAGCTTTCTGTGCATTAATGTGGGGCAACAACGCCGCCACGGCCTCGTTGAGACCCGACGTCCGCTCCAGCCCGCTGCTCACCAGTTTCGCCATGGCCCAAAGCAGGTTGGCGATATGCTGAGGAATAACTTGGTCTTTGGGTGCGTTCACGTGGGGCAACAGTGCGGCCACAGCGTCCTTGAGCTCTGGTGTTTGCTCCAGCCCGCTGTCCACCAGTTTCGCCATGGCCCACAGCAGGTTGGCGATATCCCGGGCATTAAATTGGTCTTTCTGAGCGTTCACATGGGGCAACAGCGCGGCCACGGCCTCTTTGAGTCCTGGTATGTGCTCCTGTCCGTTGTCGACCATTTTTGCCATGGCCCACAGCAGGTTGGCGATACCCTGAGGAACAAATTGGTCTTTCTGTACGTTTACGTGGGGCAACAACACGGCCACAGCCTCTTTGAGTTCTGGTGTGTGCTCCTGCCCGTTGTCCACCAGTTTCGCCATGGCCCACAGCAGGTTAGCGATACCCTGTGGTGTAAAGTTGGCTTTCTGCGCACTCATTTGGGGCAACAGCGCGGCCACGGTTTGGTTAAACCCTGGCGTCCACTGTGGCCCGTTGTCCACCAGTTTCGCCATGGCCCACAGCAGGTTGACGATATGCTGAGGAATAAATTGGTTTTTCTGTGCGTTCACGAGGGGCAACAGGGTGGCCACGGCCTCGTTTAGCTCTGGTGTCCGCTCCAGCCGGTTGTCCACCAGTTTCGCCATGGCCCACAGCAGGCTTGCGACTTCCTGTGGTTTAAAGTCAGCTTTCTCTGGGTTCACTTGTGGCAACAGCACGGCCACGGCCTCGTTGAGCCCTGGTGTCCGCTCCAGCCGGTTGTCCACCAGTTTCGCCATGGCCCACAGCAGGTTGGCGATATGCTGAGGAATAAATTGGTTTTTCTGTGCGTTCACGAGGGGCAACAGGGTGGCTACGGCCTCGTTGAGCCCTGGTGTCCGCTCCAGCCGGTTGTCCACCAGTTTCGCCATGGCCCACAGCAGGTTGGCAATACTCTGGGCGTTAAGTTGATTTTTCTGTGCGTTCAGGAGGGGCAGCAGGGCGGCCACAGCATCTTTGAGCCCAGGTGTCCGCTCCAGCCCGTTGTCCACCAGTTTCGCCATGGCCCACAGCAGGTTGGTGACTTCCTGTGGTTTGAAGTGAGCTTTCTGTGTGTTCACGTGGGGCAACAGCGCGGGCACGGTCTCGTTGAATTCTGGTGTCTGCTCCAGCCCGTTGTCCACCAGTTTCGCCATGGCCCACAGCAGGTTGGCGATTCCCCGGGCATCAATGTCCCGGGCTTGAGGTTTTTGGTTGCACTTGAATATTATTGCATCAAGTAGCGTTGACAATAAGGCCGCTTGAGTAAGCTTGACACGCTCATCCATGGGTTTATGAGGGGTAAAAACACCTGCAGAAGTCAATGAGTGAAGTGTTGTCGTCAGGCTTCGCCAGTCCCAACGCCGTGTTATGGTAAAATTTTGCAGCAGACCTATCAGCTGGCTTTGTTCCGCTCGATTTAACGGTCTTTTCGCAGCGGATGTGTATTGTTTAATTGAATTGGCATACAGGCCGTGATTTCTCCCATCATAGCGATGACCGAAACGGACCGATTTACGCACCAGATCATCCATTATTTCTGGTTTGATGAGCGCATTAAAATCTTGGGCAGGGATTATTGAACGGCGCTGTAGATGTTGAGAAGGGCATACGGCAGGAGATTGGTAAAATTGATTACACCCCGGTGTAGTGCGTGGAGTATTATCCCACTGTCTGACTGTGGCATGTCTATATCGTCCACGCCTTGATGAAGCGGCATGGTCATCTTGTTGGTTGTAACCATTACCTGATCTTGCGTAATGACCACTGATACCAGCAGAACGTCTATCCATAATTATATTTCATTAATTCATGAAAATATAAAAAGCAGACTGCTGTTCTGCCCAGAAGTTCATTTTGCGGAAAAGTTTACTTGAGTCATGATGGGTGGAAGGCGATTACTGGCTGCCTGTTTTCTTCCTCTTTGTCGGGTTGGTTTGCTCTGCTAAATGTTCTTCACCAGTCACGTATGGAGCACCTGCCCACCCTCCTCTTTTAAGTGATACAGAGCCATGCTCCTGTGGCGCGATGCTTACCCTGATCTTTATTTGATCAATATAGGGTTTCATTAAATCGTTGTTCAAAAGCTGGTTAGTCGGGATTTCAATGACCTCAAATCCTGCTTTTTGCAACAGTGCGATTTTAAGCAAAGTCGAACCATTCCTGGTTTTGAAATCACCACCTACGTAATGAGAGGGGCCCTGAACTTCAATCACCATGTTGTGATCTGGCAGAAGCAGGTCAACCGGAGGTAATGAGTTCAGACTCTTTTCTTCTTCGATCGTCAAAGCTGGAATAGATGATTTGAGTTGATCACGGAAGTCGACC
>NZ_JBLYNS010000240.1:0-4537 GCF_049310205.1 Endozoicomonas sp. ALC013
TTCCCGCCACAGGGGCATGGCTCTGTATCACTTAAAAGAAGGCGGGCAGATGAGGCATACGTTACTGCTGATAAAGGCAGGCAACCCTCAGGTCATGGTTACTTGACTACCGGAGAACATTCAGAGGAGCAAACCGGTAAACCGGCAAAGAGGAAGAAAACAAACAGCCGGTAATTGCCTTCCTCCTATCATTTCTCTAGATCCGTTTTCACACGCCGGGAAGGAATGCCAGTGTTGAACACCTGTTGCCCCGGATGATTTGAAAATAACGGGTTGACGGCATCAGGAGTAGATGTGTTTCCCCAACCGCTTACGTTTATAGACGTTGTAGCAAAATGAACTTTTGAACAAAACAGCAGTCTGCTTTTTATATTTTCATTAATTAATGAAATATAATTATGGATAAAAGCTCTGCTGGTATCAGTGGTCAACGCACAAGATCAAATAATGATTATAAGCAACCCAATGACCATGCCGCTTCTTCAAGGCGCGGACGATACAGACATACCACAGTCAGACAATGGGATCCTCCATCCCGCACAGCCCCAAGGCGTAATGAATTTTACCAATCTTCCAGCGCATACTCTTCTCACTATCTACTGCGCCGTTCAGTAAATCCTGTTCAAGATTTTAATGCGCTCACCCAACAGGAAATAATGGATGGCCTGGTGAGTAAATCGTACCGTTTCGGTCATCGCTATGATGGGAGAAATCACGGCCTATATGCCAGTTCAATTAAAAAATACACGTCAACTGCTAAAAGACCGTTAAATCGAGCGGAACAAAGCCAGCTGATGCGTTTGCTGCAAAATTTCACAGCAACACGGAGTTGGAATTGGCGAAGCCTGACGACATCACTTCATTCATTGACTTCAGCCGGTGTTTTTACTCCCCATAAACCCATGCATGAGCGTGTTAAGCGTACTCAGGCTGCCTTACTGTCAACGCTACTTGAGGTAATCATATCCAAGTGCCACCAAAAACCTCACGCCAGGGATATTGATGCCCAGGGTGTCGCCAACCTGCTGTGGGCCATCGCGAAACTGGTGGATAATGGGCAGGAGCGGACACCAGAGCTCAAAGAGGCCGTGGCCGCGCTTTTGCCCAACGTGAAAATACAGAAAGCTAACTTTAAACCACAGGAAATCGCCAACCAGCTGTGGGCCATGGCGAAACTGGTGGACAACGGGCAGGAGCAAACACCAGAGCTCAAAGAGGCCGTGGCCACGCTGTTGTCCCACGTGAACATACAGAAAGTTAACTTTAACCCACAGGAAATCGTCAACCTGCTGTGGGCCATGGCGAAACTGGTGGACAACGGGCAGGAACAGACACCAGAACTCAAAGCGGCCGTGGCCGCGCTGTTGCCCCACGTAAAGGCACAGAAAGTTGACTTTAAACCACGGGGTATTGTCAACCTGCTGTGGGCCATGGCGAAACTGCTGGACAACGGACAGGAGGCAACATCAGGGTTCAAAGAGGCCCTGGCCGTTCTGTTGCCCTGCGTGAACGCACAGAAAGCTGACTTTACACCACAGGGTATCGCCAACCTGCTGTGGGCCATGGCGAAACTGGTGGACAACGGGCAGCATCGTACACCAGGGCTCAAACAGACCGTGGCCACGCTGTTGCCCCTCGTGAACGCACAGAAAAACCAATTTATTCCTCAGCATATCACCAACCTGCTGTGGGCCATGGCGAAACTGGCAGGCAGCGGGCAGGAACAAACACCACAGCTCAAAGAGGCTGTGGTCGCGCTGTTGCCCCACGTGAACCCACAGAAAGCTAACTGTAACCCACAGGAAATCACCAACCTGCTGTGGGCCATGGCAAAACTGGTGGACAACGGTCAGGCGCGGACATCAGAGTTCAAAGAGGCAGTGACTGCGCTGTTGCCCCACGTGAACGCACTGAAAGACCAATTTATTCCTCAGCATATCGCCAACCTGCTGTGGGCCATGGCAAAACTGGTGGTCAACGGTCAGGAGCAGACACCAGAGCTCAACGAGGCCGTGGCCGCGCTGTTGCCTCACGTGAACGCACAGAAAGACCAGTTTATTCCTCAGCATATCGCCAACCTGCTGTGGGCCATGGCAAAACTGGTGGACAACGGGCAGGAGCAGACACCAGAGCTCAACGAGGCCGTGGCCGTGCTGTTGCCTCACGTGAACGCACAGAAAGACCAGTTTATTCCTCAGCATATCTCCAACCTGCTGTGGGCCATGGCGAAACTGGTGGACAACGGTCAGGAGCAGACACCAGAGTTCAACGAGGCCGTGGCCGCGCTGTTGCCCCTCGTTAACGCACAGAAAGATAACTTTAAATCACAGGCTATCGGCAACCTGCTGTGGGCCATGGCAAAACTGGGCGAACTCGTTGACCTGAACATGGTTACCTCTACGTTCGAATCGCTTGTCTACCGGATCAGTGACAATCCTCAGCTTTCTCAGCAAACGATATTGATGTCCCTCTGGGGAGTAATGGTATGCTGTGCCAGGTTGTCTCAGGTCTCCGATGCCAACAAAAATTACTGGCTTGAAAAGCACATGGATGATCTGTTTACTCGCCTGCAAAATACATCCCCGGACAATAAAGAGGATCAATCCATTATGACCATGGCAGCAAGTTGGCTTGACAGAGCGTGTCCGGTCGTTCCCCATTACCAGACAATTGTTTCAAAACGTCAATCCGACTTCTGCAATCAACTCCAATCATGCATTCCATCATTGAGGATTGAAGAAGAAAAGAGTCTGAATTCATTACCTCCGGTTGACCTGCTACTGCCAGATCACAACATGGTGATTGAAGTTCAGGGACCGTCTCATTACGTGGGTGGTGATTTCAAAACCAGAAATGGTTCGACTCTGCTGAAAATCGCACTGTTGCAAAAAGCAGGATTTGAGGTCATTGAAATTCCGGTTAACAGGCTCTTGAGTCAGTATTTAATGAAACCATACATTGATCAAATAAAGACCAGGATAGGCTTACCGCCTCCGGGGCATGGCTCTGTATCACTTAAAAGAAGCTGGGCAGATGAGGCATACGTTACTGCTGATAAAGGCAGGCAACCCTCAGATTATGGTTACTTAACCGCCGAAGAACATTCAGAAGAGCAAACCGGCAAACCAGCAAAGACGAAGAAAACAACCAGCCAGTAATCGCCTTCCTACCATCATGACTCAAGAACCTTTTTCACATTCCGGGAAGGAATGCCAGTGTTGAACACCTGTTGCCCATACATCTCGACCCGGATGATTTGAAAATAACGGATTGATGGCATCAGGAGTAGGTGTATTTCGCCAGCCGTTTACGTTTACCAACATTCCAGCAAAATGAACTTATGAAAAGAACCACAGTCTACTTTTTATATTTCCATGAATTAATGAAATATAATTATGGATAGAAGCTCTGCTGGTATCAGTGGTCAATACACAAGATCAGATAATGATTACAACCAACCGAATGACCATGCCGCTTCTTCAAGGCGTGTGCAATATAGACATGGTACAGTCAGACAGTGGGATAATACCCCACGCACTACCCCGGGGCGTAATAAATTTTACCGTTCTTCTGGCGTATGCCCTTCTCAACATCTACAGTGCCGTTCAGCAAACCCTGCTCAAGATTTTAATGCGCTCATCAAACAGGAAATAATGGATGATCTGGTGAGTAAATCGGATCGTTTCGGTAATCGCTATGATGGGAGAAATCACGGCCTGTATGCCAATTCAATTAAAAAATACACATCAGCTGCTAAAAGACCGTTAAATCGAGCTGAACAAAGCCAGCTGATACGTTTGCTGCAAAATTTTACCGTAACACGGCGTTGGGACTGGCGAAGCCTGACGACCACAATTCATTCATTTACTTCAGCGGGTGTTTTTACCCCCCATACACCCATGGATGAGCGTGTCAAGCTTACTCAAGCTGCCTTATTGTCAACGCTACTTGATGCAATAATATTTAAATGCAACCAAACACCTGAGGACAGGGATATTGATGCCCGGGGAATCGCCAACCTGCTGTGGGCCATGGCGAAACTGGTGGACAACGGGCAGGAGCAAAGACTGGAGCTCAACGAGGCGGTGGCCGCGCTGTTGCCTCACATGAACTCACAGAAAGCTAACTTTAATCCACAGGAAACCACCAACCTGCTGTGGGCCATGGCGAAACTGGTGGACAACGGGCAGAAGCAGACGCCAGAAATCAAAGAGGCCGTGGCCGCGCTGCTGCCCCGGGTGAACGCACAGAAAGACCAATTTATTCCTCAGCATATCTCCAACCTGCTGTGGGCCATGGCGAAACTGATGGACAACGGGCATGAGTGGACACAAGAGCTCAAAGAGGCCGTGGCGGCGCTGTTACCCCACGTGAACGTCCAGAAAGACCAATTTATTCCTCAGCATATCGCCAACCTGCTGTGGGCCATGGCGAAACTGGTGGACAACGAACAGGAGCCGACACCAAGGCTTAACGAGGCCGTGGCCACGCTGATGCCCTGCGTGAACGTACAGAAAGCCAACTTTAAACCACAGGA
>NZ_JBLYNS010000241.1:0-4503 GCF_049310205.1 Endozoicomonas sp. ALC013
ACATTCGAATGGTGAAGAGTAATGAATCATTCAGAAACTCTTACTGATACACTCTTACCTAATCGGACTGTTTGACACGAAAATCGTTCCCTCTTTAAAAAATTATTTATCCAGCAAGATAGCCCATTGCCTCTTCCAGGCCATTAATGGTCAGCGGGAACATTTTGCCTTCCATCTGCTCATCAATCAGTCGTGTTGATGAGGTATATTGCCAGGCATGTTCCGGGGAGGGGTTCAGCCATGCGACCCGGTCAAAGTGCGCTTTCAGCCGTGACATCCAGACCTGACCGGCCTCTTCATTGAAATGTTCGACACTGCCGCCGGGTGAGGTAATTTCATAGGGAGACATAGCGGCGTCGCCCACAAAAATCACCCGGTAATCCTTGCCGTAGCGGTGAATCACATCCCAGAGGCTGATGCGCTCCTGCTGGCGACGACGGTTATCCTGCCAGACACTTTCATAGAGATAGTTATGGAAGTAATAGAACTCAAGGTGTTTAAACTCGGTTCGGCAGCAGGCAAACAACTCCTCACACAGGCGAACGTAATCGTCCATTGAGCCGCCAATATCCATGAACAGCAGCACTTTCACGGCATTATGGCGTTCAGGCACCATCTTGATATCCAGCATACCCTTGCTGGCGGTTGAGCGGACGGTATCGTCAAGATCCAGCTGGTCTGCTGCCCCCTGGCGGGCAAAGCGGCGTAATCGGCGCAGTGCCATTTTCATATTGCGGCTGCCGAGTTGCTCGTTATCATCCAGGTTTTTAAACTCCCGCTTATCCCAGACTTTGGTGGCTTTACGGTGTCTGGATTGATCCTGACCAATCCGAATGCCGGAAGGGTTATAGCCATAAGCGCCAAACGGTGAGGTTCCGCCGGTGCCAATCCATTTATTACCGCCCTGGTGACGACTTTTCTGTTCCTCCATTCTCTGTCGGAATGTATCGAGTAATTCCTGGAGGTTTTTCATGCCCTGGATGTTTGCCTTGTCATCATCGGACAACTGTCGGATAAACGCCTGCCTTAACCATTCTTCAGGTATCAGTGCTTCCAGTATGTCATCCATGGCGTCAAGGTCGTTGAAAAAAGCCTGGCAGGCTTTATCAAACTTGTCGTAATGCCTTTCATCCTTGACCAGAATGGTTCGCGCTAACTGGTAAAAGCCTTCCTGATCGGCGTAGATCAGTTTTGCATCCAGTGCTGCCAGCAGGTCGAGATATTCCCGGGTGGTGGCAGGTACACCAAATGCCCGGACGGTTGCAAAAAAATTGGTCAGCATGGTGAGTCCTCAGGCCGGTTAACCGCGTCGGCTCATAAAGGCCAGCCGTTCCAGCAGATGGACATCCTGCTCATTTTTCACCAGCGCTCCATGCAGCGGGGGAATGGCACTTCTGGTATCACGGTTTTGAAGAATATCTGCCGGGATATCGTCGGAATTGAGCAGTTTCAGCCAGTCGATCAGCTCGGAAGTCGAGGGCTTCTTCTTGAGACCGGGGATCTCCCTGAGTTCGAAAAATACCTGAAGGGCCTCATCGACCAGTTTTTTCTGCAGGTCAGGAAAGTGTACCCGGACAATTTCCCTCATGGTTTCTGCATCAGGAAAGCTGATGTAATGAAAGAAGCAGCGTCTTAAAAACGCATCGGGCAGCTCTTTCTCGTTGTTACTGGTGATAATGACTATAGGGCGTTGTCGGGCTTTTATCTGTTGTTGGGTCTCGTAAACATTGAACTCCATCTTGTCCAGCTCTTGCAGCAGGTCATTGGGGAATTCAATATCTGCCTTGTCTATCTCATCGATCAGCAAAACCGACTGCTGGTCTGACTCAAAGGCTTCCCAGAGTTTGCCTTTGACAATGTAATTGCTGATATCGTGCACCCGCTCATCACCCAGTTGCGAGTCTCGAAGGCGGGATACCGCATCGTATTCGTAGAGCCCCTGCTGGGCCTTGGTGGTGGATTTGATATGCCATTGCAGCAGCTCTTTGCCCAGGGAACGGGCCACCTGTTCTGCCAGCATGGTCTTGCCGGTGCCGGGTTCCCCTTTAATAAGGAGAGGGCGTTGTAACGTTACGGCAGCATTGACGGCCATTTTCAGGTCATCGGTAGCGATATACTGGTCGGTACTTTCAAAGCTCATAAGGCAGTTATCTTCTTTTTATTCGGAAATACGCAATACAACAGACGTGTTTCTCTTATTTATCGTGCATCAGGTTGTGGGTAAGGGTAACGCAAAAGGGAGGAGGATGGATAGTCATCGGCTGTTGTCAGGGGTGATCTTTTCAGTTGATGAATGCAAACAGTAATACCATCCTGGATGGCAGGTATTGAAAAGTTGGAAGCCCGCCTTCCCAGCAATGTGAAAACGGTTCTTGAGTCATGATGGAAGGGAAGAGGTTATTGGCCTTATTTTCTCTTCTTTTTTCTACTTTTTGGTTTACCTGTTTGCTTTACTGAATGTCCTTCGTTAGTTAAGTCACAGTGATCTTGCCATCCTTTATCGGCAGTAACATATCGCTCACCTGCCCCCCGCGTTTGAGTAAGTGATACAGAGCCATGCTGCTGTGCCAGGATGTCTACCCTGATCTTTATTTGATCAATACATCGTTTTATTGAGTCCGGGCTCCCAAGCTGGGTAACCGGGATTTCAATGACCTCAAATCCTGCTTTTTGCAGCAGTGCGATTTTCAGCAGAGTCGAACCATTCCTGGTTTTGAAATCACCACCCACGTAATGAGACGGCCCCTGAACTTCAATTACAACGTTGTGATCTGGCAGAAGCAGGTCAACCGGAGGTAATGAGTTCAGACTCTTTTCTTCTTCAATCTTCAAAGATGGAATAGATGATTGGAGTCGATCGCGGAATTGGGCTTGGGTTTTTGAAATGGCTGTCTGGTAATGGCGAACGACCGGACTCGCTCTGCCAAGCCAACTGGCGGCCATGATCATGATGGATTGATCATCTTCATTATCTGGCGATGTATTTTCCAGGCGAGTCAACAGGTCATCCATGTGATTTTCAAACACGTTATTTTTATTAGCATTGGAGTCTAGAACCAACCTGGCACAGCATACCATGACTCCCCAGAGAGACATCGATATATCTTGTTGAGGGAATTGAGGGTTTTCACTGATTCTGTACACAAGAGATTCGAACGTAGAAGCAACCACGTTCAACTCAACGAGCTCACCCAGTTTCGCCATGGCCCACAGCAGGTTGGCGATATGCTGAGGAATAAATTGGTCTTTCTGTGCGTTCACGAGAGGCAACAGCGCGGCCACGGCCTCTTTGAACTCTGGTGTCTGCTCTTGCCCGTTGTCCACCAGTTTCGCCATGGCCCACAGCAGGTTGGCAATGGCCTGGGCATTAAGTTGGTTTTTCTGTGCGTTCACGAGGGGCAAAAGGACGGCCACGGCCTCGTTGAGCCCTGGTGTCCACTCCAGCCCGTGGTCCACCAGTTTCGCCATGGCCCACAGCAGGTTGGGGATAGCCCGGGCTTTAAATTGGTCTTTTTGTACGTTCACGCGGTGGAAAAGTGCAGCTACCGTCTTGTTGAACGCAGGTGTCCACTCGTGCCCGTTGTCCACCAGTTTCGCCATGGCCCACAGCAGTTTGGCAATGGCCTGGGCATTAAGTTGGTTTTTCTGTGCGTTCACGAGGGGCAACAGGGCGGCCACGGCCTCGTTGAACGCCTGTGTCTGCTCCTGCCCGTGGTCCACCAGTTTCGCCATGGCCCACAGCAGGTTGGCGATATGCTGAGGAATAAATTGGTCTTTCTGTGCGTTCACGAGGGGCAGCAGGGCGGCTACGGCCTCGTTGAGCCCGGGTGTCTGCTTCTGCTCGTTGTCCACCAGTTTCGCCATGGCCCACAGCAGGTTGGCAATGGCCTGGGCATTAAGTTGGTTTTTCTGTGCGTTCATGTGGGGCAGCAGGGCGGCCACGGCCTCGTTGAATCCCTGTGTCCGCTCCAGCCCGTTGTCCACCAGTTTCGCCATGGCCCACAACAGGTTGGCGATTCCCTGGGCATTAAGTTGATTTTTCTGTGCGTTCACGAGGGGCAACAGAGCGGCCACGGCCGCTTTGAACTCTGGTGTCCACTCCTGCCTGTTGTCCACCAGTTTCGTAATGGCCCACAGCAGGTTGGCAATGGCCTGGGCATTAAGTTGGTTTTTCTGTGCGTTCACGAGGGGCAACAAGGCGACCACAGCCTCGTTGAGCCCCTGTGTCTGCGTCTGCCCGTGGTCCACCAGTTTCGCCATGGCCCACAGCAGGTTGGCGATATGCTGAGGAATAAATTGGTCTTTCTGTGCGTTCACGAGGGGCAACAGGGCGGCCACGGCCTCGTTGAGCCCCCGTGTCCGCTCCAGCCCGTTGTCCACCAGTTTCGCCATGGCCCACAGCAGGTTGACAATGGCCTGGGCATTAAGTTGGTTTTTCTGTGCGTTCACGATGGGCAAAAGGGCGGCCACGGCCTCGTTGAGCCCTGGTGCCCGCTCCAGCCC
>NZ_JBLYNS010000242.1:0-4500 GCF_049310205.1 Endozoicomonas sp. ALC013
GTATTTGGTAATTCGTATATTTTTCGGTCAAGCAACCCGTGTGATTACAGATTGCTTTATTTTCATTCAAAACAACAGGTTAACCATTCAGTTGATTTTCTGCATATACGAACTAGCTTTTACTGTATAAAATTACAGTATCAAGCAGGACTTATATGAGATTACAAGAACGTTTTCAAATTGCCATTCGCTCTACCGGTTATTCTCTGTCTACCGAGCGCAGCTACTGGGACTGGATTAAACGCTTTATAAAATTTCATAAAATGCGTCATCCCGATTTACTGGCTGGCGATGATGTCCGTGATTTTCTCACTTATCTGGTGATGAAAAAGCACGTTGCTGTCAGTACTCAGCAGCAGGCATTGAGTGCCCTGGTCTTTTTGTACAAACAAGTGCTGAGGCGTGACAGTTTCACGATCAATGACTGGCAAAAATCCAAACGCCCCAAAAAACTCCCTGTTGTGTTTTCGGTGACTGAAGCCAACTCTGTCTTGTCCTATCTCAAAGGTACACCATTATTAGTCGCCCAATTAATGTATGGTGCCGGTCTTCGACTGAAGGAAGCTCTGCGTCTCAGAGTTCAGGATGTTGATTTTGGGCGCATGGAAATTACCGTTTGCCATGGCAAGGGTGGTAAAGACAGAATGACTCTGTTGCCCAAGGCGTCTGTTGAAGCATTACGGACCCATGTACTCAATCGCGGTGGTAAAGCGGTTTTAAGCCCGGTTGATCGCTGATAAAAAATGATAAAACATTCCTGAACAGCACTCACGCTACCGCTCCTCTATGCCATTTCCTTGAGTATTAAGGCAGTTGTACTTTACACGACAATTTAACAATAGTTGTATAGGAGTAAAATGTTACCATCGAACTGTTTATCAAAATACCTTTTTAAATCAGGCCACCAGCGGTGACACCGAATACAATTACCGGTTATCAAACAGTAATTAAACGACGAACGGCAACTTCATCCATGGCGTCGCCGGTTCCTGCCAGGGCAACCTCGCCTTGGTCCAGTATCCGCCTGGCAAACTCAAAGAACGGCTCAACCAGCAGAATAGCCGTCTCACCCCGGTCACGAACCAGACTAATAACCCTAAATTCAGCGGTTAAACCATCAGCTAAACTCTTACCCTCAGTCATACCGAGGGCTCACAGATGGTTCGTCCACCAAAACCCGCTCACCCAAAGGGTGAGCTGTCAGAAATGAAAAAAGACCCCTTGTCGGTCACGCTCGAAGTCGATTCTTTCGATGGAAAAATTCATGTTGAGTGGGAACCGGAAGCTTCGGTCACTCCAATGGGGCAATTGGCTTTTTTTATCCAATTTTTAAAAACGGGCCATCGATTTGAACCCTGGGTCAATGATTGCCCATTGACCTATAAAAGCCCCAATGCACCTCAAAAAGTTGATGTGCTCGGGTCAATAATGCTCTCCATACTTTCCGGCCATAAACGATACGCACACATTGGAACCATTATTGGCGACAACGTTAATGCACAGCTTCTTGGCATGAAAAAAATTGTCAGTGACGATTCCGCCAGACGTGGTTTGAAGAAAATTGATGAGCAGCAAGGCGTTGAATGGATGCAAAAACATCTGCACCTCTGCTTTGATCCACTGTTAACCATTCCATGGATTATGGATGTCGATGTGACTGTAAAAACCATCTATGGAAATCAGGAAGGTGCAGAGAATGGTTACAACCCATATAAAAAAGGAAGGCCATCCCACACCTACCACTCCTACATGATGGCCAACTTAAAATTGATACTCGAAGTTGAAGTCAGGCCGGGTAATGAAAGTCATAGTAAATACTCATTGCCAGGATTAATGGCGTTATTAAATCGTTTGCCAAAATGTTGCTGGCCTGAATTTGTTCGTGGCGATTGTGATTGGGGAAATGATCGAGTGATGTGTGAATTGGAAAGCGCGGGCTGTCATTATCTTTTTAAAGTTAAAAAGCATGACAACGTCAAGAAAGCCATATGCCAAGCGCACTGCAGCGGAGGCTGGACAAAATATGATAAGCACTGGGAAGGCAAGGAATCGGTTATTAAATTATCAGGATGGAAAAAAGAACGGCGTATTATTATTGTACGCAGACGTCGTCCTGAAAACGAAATGCTGGTCCTGGAAAAAGAATTAAAAGAGCGTCAAACAACACTGGCTTTAATTGAAGAACCGGACAATATAAAAGCCTATGAGTACTCAGTACTTGTCACTTCACTTGATAATGATGTTGTCTCCATTATTAACCATTATCGAAACAGGGCTGACTGTGAAAATAATTTTGATGAAATAAAAAACCAATGGGGCTGGGGCGGATACGTTACGCAAGATTTGGCAAGATGTCGCATGCTAGCGAGAATGGTAGCTTTAATATACAACTGGTGGACGCTTTATGTTCGTTTAAGTAATCCTGAATCCCACAAGGAATCTATTACCAGTCGTCCATTATTAATGAGTTCAATTGGAAAGCTCACCAGGGCTTACGCATGAAGAGAATGGTTCTCATTAACTCATTCACTCGAGCATAAAATGCACAATATTTACTATCAACATCCATGATTAACAGAAGTGAAGATGAACTGTTCAAGTAGTTCAGTCAGGTAGGAGTCATCCCAAGCGCAATCATTGCGCCTGCGTCGAATACTGCCCTTTCCCACACGATCCATCTTAAAAATATTGAGTGCCAGACGACGCAGAGTCGATAAGTTTTCAGCTCCATTTTCATGTTTGGTTTGACAGGCATCTTCATTAAAGGAGACGTCCAGCACCCAATGAAGCTTATTTTCGACTTCCCAGTGGATCCGGGTTGCATTGAGCATTTCATGCGCAGACATGGATTTACTGCTGATATAAAAGCGTAAAGCCGTTGTCACCTTGTTATTGATGGTCCTGTCTGCCTGAACAACTCCGAACTGCTTGATGCCCTGCCATTCTGCATGTGTTGATAGAAGGTTCAAATCAGTAAAGACCCAGCAGCAGCGGTACTCATGGTGCCCATGGCCTTTATTTTCCTGTTCAGCAAAGACATCTGATAGTTCATCTTTAGGGTTTAGCTCCCAATGCTTCTCAACTGCTTCCTGAATATCCTTCTGCAAGGTTTCCTGATTGCCCTTTACAGCCAGAAGATAGTCAGCCCCTTGTTCAATACACGTCGATGCAATGCTTTTTTGGCAACTCATTGCATCAGCAGTGATAAGGGCTCCTTGCATGTCAAGAGCCTCCATGAGTGTAGGAACTGCGGTAATCTCATTCGATTTGGAGTCTACTTTTTGTTGTCCTAACACTAATCCAAGCCGATGGCTCCAGGCACTAACCATATGTACAGCGCGCTTACCCTTTCCTTTGCCTCGGGAACCTTTAATCGATTTACCATCAATGGGAATAATATCGGTATATTCGCCTTCTGGTAACGCATCTGGGAATGCAGACTTTATCCAGCGTAGAAAGCATTTCTGGAATGATGCTGTGTTGAGATGAGTAAACACGCGATAAAAGGTGTCGTGCGAAGGAATACCGTTAGGTAGCGCTAAAAAAGTCTTGAGCCATCCGAACTTTTTCTTCCCATAAGACTCCATATCCTCCCAGGATTCACCATTACTCATGATGCAACAAAGAGCTATCATCAGAATGTCTATCAACTTGTGTTCACACCGGTTGGGGTTCTTGCGGGAATCTTCTACATCAACCATAAAGGTGATAAGGGGAGCAGGCTTGAGCATCAGTTGTCGTTAAATTACTGAATTCTACTACAGGTCTGCTCAATCCTTTGCATAGTACTAATAGCTAACTTTTGGTGGAAAATAGCAATCTAATTGAGAATGAGAATACAGGCGCGTAAGCCCTGGAAAGCTCACCGAATCAGGTAATCAAAAGAAAATAAAATTGACAAGCCATCATCGTTTGATGAATAAAATTGCTGAATTACAAAGCCAGCTGTGTGATTTTCTTGATTCAATTAAAAGTATTGCACCGCAGTTGAGTTCATTTCAGCCCTGGTTTCGCATTCTAACGAAAGCGACCTCAAAATTTTTGAAAAATGGTCAGGTTATTGCAGATCAACCATTAATCAGCTCGGGGTAAATGCTGGTATAGAGTTCAGTTGAGAGGTTCAAAAGCTATCCCTGCGGGCATGGCTCAGAGGTGATCAACTGCTTAATTTAGGTTGATGGACCCCATCCAATAACTGCACCTGATAAGGCACCTGCACCTCGAGTAATACCAGCAGCCCATACGCCACCAATTGCAGAACCTACAACAGCCCCCAAATTTATGTTGGTATTATTACAAGGGTCTTTATCGATATTATTTCCAATAACCTGACCTAGGAGGTTGGTTCCACCACCAATAAAAGCAGACGTACCAATACCTACTCCACCGAAGAGCCCCGTTGCTGCGCCAGCAGCAGCCCCCAAACTGCCTGCAATTAGAGCATCAGTAATACTCGATCCAGTTGCTAATGCGCCAGTGAAAGCTGAGACACCACCTATC
>NZ_JBLYNS010000243.1:0-4413 GCF_049310205.1 Endozoicomonas sp. ALC013
CTGGAATGTGAAAACGGTTCCTGGGTCGAAGGGCAGGGATTACTGGCTTTTTGTTTTCTTCCTGTATCCTGGTTTGCCGGTTTGCTCTTCTGAATGTTCTTCGGTGGTTAAGTAACCGTGATCTGAGGGTTGCCCGCCTTTATCAGCAGTAACGTATGCCTCATATGTCCACTCACTTTCAAGTGATACAGAACCATGCTCCTGTGGCGAGATGCCTATCCTGGTCTTTATTTGATCAATGTATGGTTTCATTAAATCCTCATTCCATAACCTGTTAACCGGAATTTCAATGACCTCAAATCCTGCTTTTTGCAACAGTGCGATTTTCAGCAGAGTCGAACCCTTCCTGGTTTTGAAATCACCACCCACGTAATGAAACGGTCCCTGAACTTCAATCACCAGGTTGTGATCTGGCAGGAGCAGGTCAACCGGAGGCAGTGAGTTCAGACTCTTTTCTTCTTCAATCTGCAAAGAGGGAAAGCATGATTGGAGTTGATCGCGGAAGTCGGATTGAGGTCTTGACCTGATAGTCTGGTAATGGGGGACGAACGGGCATGCTCTCCCAAGCCAACTGGCGGCCATGGCAATGATGCGTTGATCCTCTTCATTGTGCAGGAATGTATTTTCCAGACGGGTAAACAGGTCATCCATGTGCCTTTCAAGCCAGTTATTTTTGTTGGCATCAGAGACCAGAGACAATCTGGCACAGCATACCATTAACCCCCAGAGAGACATAAATATGTCTTGCTGAGAGAGCTGAGGATTTTCACTGATTCGGTAGACAAGCGCTTCGAACGTAGAGATAACCACGTTCAGTTCAAGGAGTTCACCCAGTTTCGCCATGGCCCACAGCAGGTTGGCGATTCCCTGTGGTTTAAAGTTAGCTTTCGCTGCGTTCACGTGAGGCAACAGCACAGCCACGGCCTCGTTAAACTCTGGTGTCCGCTCCTGCCCGCTATCCGCCAGTTTCGCAGTGGCCCACAGCAGATTGGCGATTTCCTGTGGTTTAAAGTTAGCTTTCTGTGTGTTCACGTTGCGCAATAGCGTGGCAACGGCCTTGTTAAACTCTGGTGTCCGCTCTTGCCCGCTATCCACCAGTTTCGCCATGGCCCACAGCAGGCTGGCGATTTCTTGTGGTTTAAAGCTATCTTTCTGTACGTTCACGAAGGCCAACAGCCTGGTTACGGCCTTTTTGAGCTGTGGTGTTCGCTCCAGCCCCTTATCAACCAGTTTCGCCATGGCCCAAAGCAGGTTGGCGATTTCCTGTAGTGTAAAGTTACCTTTCTGTGCGTTCACGTGGGGCAACAGCGTGGCCAAGGCCTCTTTGAGCTGTGGTGTCCGCTCCAGACCCTTATAAACCAGTTTCGCCATGGCCCATAGCAGGTTTGTGATTCCCTGGGCATTAAATTGGTCTTTATGTGCGTTTACGTGGGGCAACAGCGCGGCCACGGCCTTGTTGAGCCCTGGTGTCTGCTCGTGCCCGTTGTCCACCAGTTTCGTTATGGCCCACAGCAGGTTGGCGATATGCTGAGGAATAAATTGGTCTTTATGTGCGTTCACTTGGGATAAAAGCGCGGTCACAGTCTCTTTGAGCCCTGGTGTTTGCTCCTGCCCGTTGTCTACCAGTTTTGCCATGGCCCACAGCAGGTTGGTGATACCCTGTGGTGTAAAGTTTGCTTTCTGTGCGCTCACGTGGGGCAACAGCGCAGCCACAGCCTCTTTGAGCCCTGGTGTCAACTCATGCCTGTTATCCACCAGTTTCGCCATGGCCCATAACAGGTTGGCGATTTCCAAGGCATTAAATTGTTCTTTCTGTGCGTTTACGTGGGGTAACAGCGCGGCCACGGCTTTGTTGAGCCCTGGTGTCTGCTCTTGCTCGTTGTCCACCAGTTTCGCCATGGCCCACAGTAGGTTGGCGATATGCTGAGGATTAAATTGGTTTTTTTTTGCGTTCACGTGGGGCAACAGCGCAGCCACCGCCTCGTGGAACTCTGGTGTTCGCTTTTGCCCGTTGTCCACCAGTTTCGCCATGGCCCACAGCAGGTTGGCGATACCCTGTGGTTTAAAGTTTGCTTTCTGTGTGCTCACGTGGGGCAACAGCGCAGCCACTGCCTCGTTGAACTCTGTTGTTCGCTTTTGCCCGTTGTCCACCAGTTTCGCCATGGCCCACAGCAGGGTGGCGATACCCTGTGCTGTAAAGTTAGCTTTCTGTGCGCTCACGTGGGGCAACAGTGCGGCCTCGGCCCCGTTGAGCACCGGTGTTTGCTCCTGCCCGTTGTCCACCAGTTTCGCCATGGCCCACAGCAGGTTGGCGATTTCCTGTGGTTTAAAGTGAGCTTTCTGTGCGTTCACGTGGGGCAACAGCGTGGCTACGGCCTCTTTGAGTTCTGGTGTCTGTTCCTGCCCGTTGTCCACCAGTTTTGCCATGGCCCACAGCAGGTTGGCGATATGCTGAGGAATAAATTGGTTCTTTTTTGCGTTCACGTGGGGCAACAGTGCGGCCACAGCCTCTTTGAGTCCTGGAGTCAATTCATGCCTGTTATCCACCAGTTTCGCCATGGCCCACAGCAGGTTGGTAATGCCCTGGGTGTTAAATTGGTCTTTCTGTGCTTTAACGTGAGGCAATAGCCTGGCCACGGCCTCATTGAGCCCTGGTGTTCGCTCCTGCCCGTTGTCCACCAGTTTCGCCATGGCCCATAGCAGGTTGGCAATATGCTGAGGAATAAATTGGTCTTTCTGTGCGTTCACGTGGGGCAATAGTGCGGCCACAGCCGTGTTGAGCCCTGGTGTTCGCTCCTGCCCGCTGTCTACCAGTTTCGCCATAGCCCACAGCATGTTGGCGATTTCCTGGGCACCAACATAGCTGGCTTCATGTTTTTGGTTGCACTTGAATATTATTGCATCAAGCAGTGTTGACAATAAGGCAACTTGAGTATGCTTAACACGCTCATCTATGGGGCTATGGGTGGTAAAAACACCTGCTGAAGTAAATGAGTGGAGTGTCGTCGTCAGGCTTCGCCAATTCCAGGTCCGCGTTGCTGTGAAATTTTGCAGCAAACGCATCAGCTGGCTTTGTTCCGCTCGATTTAACGGTCGTTTAGCAGCTGACGTGTATTTTTTAATTAAGCTGGCATATTGACCGTGATGTCTCCCATCATAGCGATCACCGAAACGATAAGATTTACTCAGCAGGCCATCCATTATTTCCTGTTTGGTGAGGCTATTGAAATCTTGAGCAGGGTTTACTGAACGGTACTGTAGATGTTGAGAAGAGCGTGTGAAAGAAGAATGGTAAAATTCATTACGCCCCGGGGCAGTGCGGGAGGGCTTATCCCATTGTCTGACTGTGGTATATTTATATCGTCCACGCCTTGAAGAAGCGGTTTGGTCATCCGTTTTTTTGTCATCATTGCCTGATCTTGCGTATTGACCACTGATACCAGCAGAGCATCTATCCATAACTATATTTCATTAATTCATGGAAATATAAAAAGCAGACTGCGGTTCTGTTCAGAAGTTCATTTTGCAGTAATGTGGAAACGGTTCCTGGGTCGAAGGGAGAGGATTACTGGCTGTTTGTTTTCTTCCTCTTGGCTGGTTTACCGTTTTGTTCTTCATGATGTTCTTCGGCGGTTGAGTAACCATGATTTGAGGGTTGCCTGCCTTTATCAGCAGTAATGTATACCGCATCTGCCCAACTTCTTTTAAGTGGTACAGAGCCATGCCCCTGTGGCGGGATCCCTGTCCTGATTTTTATTTGATCAATGTATGGTTTCATTAAATCCTGATGGCAAAGCCTGTTAACCGGAATTTCAATGACCTCAAAACCTGCTTTTTGTAACAGTGCGATTTTCAGTAGAGTCGAACCATTCCTGGTGTTGAAATCACCACCCACGTAATGAGACGGTCCCTGAACTTCAATCACTATGTTGTGATCTGGCAGGAGCAGGTCAACCGGAGGTAATGAATTCAGACTCTTTTCTTCTTCAATCCGCAAAGAGGGAAAGCATGATTGGAGTTGATCGCGAAAGTCGACCTGGGTTTTTGAAATATTTGTCTGGTAATGGGGGACGACTGGACACGTTCTGCCAAGCCAAATGGCGGCCAGGGCAAGGATGGATTGATCATCTTCATTGTTCGGGAATGTATTTTCCAGGCGAGTAAACAGGTCATCCATGTTCTTTTCAAGCACGTTAATGTTATTGGTATTGGAGAACAGAGACAATCTGGCACAGCATACCATGACTCCCCAGAGAGACATCGATATGTCTTGCTGAGAGAGCTGAGGGTTGTCACTGATTCGGTAGACAAGCGATTCGAGCGTGGATGTAACCACGTTCAGGTCAACGAGTTCACCCAGTTTCGCCATAGCCCACAGCAGGTTGGCGATGCCTTGGGCATTAAATTGGTCTG
>NZ_JBLYNS010000244.1:0-4261 GCF_049310205.1 Endozoicomonas sp. ALC013
GCCGTGATCTCTCCCATCATAGCGTTGACCGAAACGATGCGATTTACTCACCAGATCATCCATTATTTCGGGTTTGATGAGGACATTAAAATCTTGAGCAGAGTTGACTGAACGGTGAATTAGATATTGAGAAGGGCGTGTGCCGGAAGAATGGTGAAATTCATTACATCCCGGGGTAGAGCGGGGGTGACTATCCCGCTGTCTGACTGTGGCATGTCTATATTGCCCACGCCCTGAAGAAGGGGCATGGCCATTCGGTTGGTTGTAACCGTTACCTGATCTTGCGTATTGACCACTGATACCAGCAGAACTTCTATCCATAATTATATTTCATTAATTAATGAAAATATAAAAAGCAGACTGCTGTTCTGCCCAGAAGTTCATTTTGCAGAAAAGTTTACTTGAGTCATGATGGGAGGAAGGCGATTACTGGCTGCCTGTTTCTTCCTCTTTGCCGGGTTGCTTCGCTCTGCTAAATGTTCTTCACCAGTCACGTATGCAGCATCTGTCCACCCTCTTTTAAGTGATACAGAGTCATGACCCTGTGGCGGGATGCCTGTCCTGATCTTTATTTGATCAATATAGGGTTTCATTAAATCGTTGTTCAAAAGCTGGTTAGTCGGGATTTCAATGACCTCAAATCCTGCTTTTTGCAGCAGTGCGATTTTCAGCAGAGTCGCACCATTCCTGGTGTTGAAATCACCACCTACGTAATGAGAGGGGCCCTGAACTTCAATCACTATGTTGTGATCTGGCAGAAGCAGGTCAACCGGAGGTAATGAGTTCAGACTCTTTTCTTCTTCGATCTTTAAAGATGGAATAGATGATTGGAGTTGATCGCGAAAGTCGGCTTGGGTTTTTGAAATGTTTGTCTGGTAATGGCGAACGAATAGACAGGCTCTGCCAAGCCAACTTGCAGCCATGGTAATGATGGATTGTTCCTCTTCATTGTTTGGCGATGTATTTTCCAGGCGAGTGAACAGGTCATCCATGTGCTTTTTAAGCACGTTATTTTTATGGGCATTGGAGTCTAGAGCCAATCTGGCACAGCATACCATTACGGCCCAGAGAGACATCGATATATCATGCTGAGATAACTGAGGGTTCTCACTGATTCTACAGACAAGCGATTCGAACGTAGAGGTAGCCAGGTTCAGCTCAATGAGTTCACCCAGTTTGGCCGTGGCCCACAGCAGGTTGGCAATACCCTGGGCATTAAATTGGTCTTTCTGTGCGTTCACGAGGGGCAACAGCGCGACCACAGCCTCGTTGAGCCCTGGTGTTGGCTCCTGCCCGTTGTCCACCAGTTTCGCCATGGCCCACAGCAGGTTGGCGATTTCCTGTGGTTTAAAGTTAGCTTTTTGTACGATTACGCAGGTCAACAGCACAGCCACCGCTTCGTTGAACTCTGGTGTCTGCTCGTGTCCGTTGTCCACCAGTTTCGCCATGGCCCACAGCAGGTTGGCGATTTCCTGTGGGTTAAAGTTAGCTTTTTGTACGATCACGCAGGTTAACAGCGTAGCCACCGCTTCGTTGAACTCTGGTGACTGTTCGTACCCGTTGTCCTCCAGTTTTGCCATGGCCCACAGCAGGTTGGCGATATGCTGGGGAATAAATTGGTCTTTCTGTGCATTCACTTGGGGCAACAGTGCGGCCACAGCATCTTTGAGCTCTGGTGTTTGCTCCAGCCCGCTGTCCACCAGCTTCGCCATGGCCCACAGCAGGTTGGTGATTTCCTGTGGTTTATAGTTAGCTTTCTGTGCGTTCACTTGGGGCAACAGCGCGGCCACGGTCTTTTTGAGCCCTGGTGTTCGCTCCAGCCCTTTGTCCACCAGTTTCGCCATGGCCCACAGCAGGTTGGTGATATGCTGAGGAATAAACTGGTCTTTCTGTACATTCACGTGGGGCAACAGCGCGACCACGGCCTTGTTGAAATCTGGTGTCCGCTCCTGCCCGTCGTCCACCAGTTTCGCCATGGCCCACAGCAGGTTGGTGATTTCCTGTGGTTTAAAGTTCGCTTTCTTTGCGTTCACTTGCGGTAACAACGCGGTCACGGTCTCGTTGAACTCTGGTGTCGATTCCAGCCCGTTGTCCACCAGTTTCGCCATGGCCCATAGCAGGTTGGTGATATGCTGAGGAATAAATTGGTCTTTCTGTGCGTTCATGTGTGGCAACAGCGCGGCCACGGCCTCTTTGAGACTTGGTGTCTGCTCCTGCCCGTTGTCCACCAGTTTCGCCATGGCCCACAGCAGTATGGCGATTTCCTGTGGTGTAAAGTTAGCTTTCTGTACGTTAACCAATAGTGGGTCCACAGCTTCTTTGAGCTCTGGTAACCGCGCCTGCCCGTTGTTCACCAGTTTTGCCATGGCCCACAGCAGGTTGGCGATTTCCTGTGGTTTAAAGTTAGCTTGCTGTGCGTTCACTTGGGGCAACAGTGCGGCTACAGCATCTTTGAGCTCTGCTGTTTGCTTGTAGCCGTTGTCTACCAGTTTTGCCATGGCCCACAGCAGGTTGGCGATATGCTGAGGAATAAATTGGTCTTTGTGGACGTTCACGTGGGGTAATAGCGCCGCCACGGCCTCTTTGAGTTCTGGTGTTCGCTCATGCCCATTGTCTATCAGTTTCGCCATGGCCCACAGCAGGTTGGCGATTTCCTGTGGTTTAAAGTCAGCTTGTTGTGTGCTCACGCGGTGTAACAAAGCGACCACGGCCTCGTTGAACTCTGATGTCCTTTCCTGCCCGTTGTTCACCAGTTTTGCCATGGCCCACAGAAGGTTGGCGATAGCCTGGGTAGCAATATCCCTGGCTGGAAGTTTTTGGTTGCAGTTAAATATTATTGCATCAAGTAGCGTTGACAATAAGCTAGCCTGAGTAAGTTTAACTCGCTCATCCATGGGTTTATGAAGGGTAAAAACACCCGCTGAAGTAAATGAGTGCAGTGTTGTCGTCAGGCTTCGCCAATTCCAGCTCCGGGTTGCGGTAAAATTTTGCAGCAACCGCACCAGCTGGCTTTGTTCTGTTCGATTTAACGGTCTTTTAGCCGCTGACGTGTATTTTTTAATTGAACTGGCATATTGCCCGTGATTTCTCCCATCATAACGATGACCGAAACGATTCGATTTACTCACCAGATCATCCATTATTTCCTGTTTGATGAGGGCATTAAAATCCTGAGCAGAATTTACTGAACGGCACTGTAGATGTTGATAAGAGCGTGTGCCAGAAGACTGATAATATTCATTGCGACCCGGTGCAGTGCGGGGGGGATTATCCCATTGTCTGACTGTGGCATGTCTGTACCGCCCGGGGCTTGAAGAAGGACTATGGCCATTCGGCTGGTTGTAACCGTTATCAGATCTTGTGTATTGATCACTGATACCAGTAGAACTTCTATCCATAATTATATTTCATTAATTCATGAACATATAAAAAGCAGACTGCTGTTCTGCTCAGAAGTTCATTTTGCAGAAAAGTTTACTTGAGTCATGATGGGAGGAAGGCGATTACTGGCTACTTGTTTTCTTCCTCTTTGCCAGGTTGCTTTGCTCTACTAAATGTTCTTCGCCAGTCACGTATGCAGCACCTGCCCGCCTTCTTTTAACTGGTACAGAGCCATGACCCTGTGGCGGGATGCCTGTCCTGATCTTTATTTGATCAATATAGGGTTTCATTAAATCGTTACTCAAAAGCTGGTTAGCCGGGATTTCAATGACCTCAAATCCTGATTTTTGCAGCAGTGCGATTTTCAGCAGAGTCGAACTATTCCTGGTGTTGAAATCACCACCTGCGTAATGAGAGGGGCCCTGAACTTCAATCACCATGTTGTGATCTGGCAGTAGCAGGTCAACCGGAGGTAATGAGTTCAGACTCTTTTCTTCTTCAATCTTCAAAGATGGAATAGATGATTGGAGTTGATCACGGAAGTCGGCTTGGGTTTTTGAAATGGTTGTCTCGTAATGGGGGACCACCGGACACGCTCTCCCAAGCCAACTTGCGGCCATGGCAATGATGGATTGAACCTCTGCATTTTCTGGGGATGTATTTTCCAGGCGAGTAAACAGGTCATCCATGTGCTTTTCAAGCACGTTATTTTTATTGGCATTGGGAACCAGAGACAACCTGGCACACCAAACCATGACTCCCCAGAGAGACATCAATATATCTTGCTGAGAGAGCTGAGGGTTTTCACTGATTAGGTAGACAAGCGATTCAAACGTGGATGTAACCATGTTCAGCTCAACGAGCTCACCCAGTTTCGCAG
>NZ_JBLYNS010000245.1:0-4234 GCF_049310205.1 Endozoicomonas sp. ALC013
ATGGTGGCCCCCGGCAGGCCGGAAAAGTTCATGGTGGTGTTCGCTACCGGCGGTGCCGGTGTGGCCGGTAATGGTCCCCCGGCCACGCCTGAAGAGTAACCTGTGCTCCTGGCAAAACTGTTCACCTGCGTGGTATTGGCAATCACGGCCCCGCGCCTGAACCGGCCTGCAGCAATACCCACCAAGGTCTCATTACCGGAGGCGGTTACTGTGCTGTTCACCGCCCGGGTATCAGTAACGGTGCCGTTGCCCCTGATCTCCCCGGCACCGATAGCGCTATCGGCACCGACTCCCGAGGTTACCACCTGGCTGTTGTCAGACCGGGTGCCAGCCATCCTTGCCCGGGAATCCATAGCCCCGGTCCCGATAGCGGCATTGGCATCATAGCCGGAGGTTGTAACCGAACTGCCCCGGGCCAGGGTATCGGCGATCCTTGTGTCACTGCCCATGGCCCCGACGCCGATAGCGGCATTGGCATTATTGCCGGAGGTTTCCACCCGGCTGTTCAGGGCCGTGATTTGGGAAATCGCTGCGCCATTGCCAATACTCCCGGCACCGATACCGGCATCGGCTCCCTCACCGGCGGTGGTCACCGTGCTGTTCACCACAGTGGTGTTGACCACCGTGCCCCCCGACAGGACTCCGGCCCCGATACCTGCGTCGGCATCATTACCGGAGGTTATGACCTGACTGTTGTCCACAAGGATGTCATGGATTTTGCCGTTGCCGCCCAGTCCACAGGCCACCACACCCGTTGGCTTGCTGGCGCTGATACTGGCGCCGGTAAAGTACAGGTTGCCAATATCACCCTCAAGGTTGTCCACCAGGCAGCAATCCAGGTTGGTAATAGCATGGTGCTGGCCATTGTACTGGCCGGTAAAGTGCCTGATAGGTTGGCTCAAGCTGCTGGCATCGATATCGGTGGTTTGGATATAGGTGCCGTTCAGTGGGTAGTTATGGTCAGTGCCGATTTTAACCAGGGTTTCGGCGTTGGCGACTTCGATCAGCTGGTTAGTGACTGTTGGCGACGTTGGGCTGTGTGCAGAAGTTGTTATTGCTTCTGGTGTTGTGATTTGTCTGGGAGTGGTTGAGATGGTTTCCAAGGCAACAGGACATGACGCAAACCCGGTGAAAGTGTCATTTGTTAATGCCCATGAATAACAGTCACCGGGCTGGCAATTCGGCTTCAACAGGCGGGGGTCAGTATCTTCACAGAAATGATCGAGCAAGTAGAGGCAATCCCCGGCGGTGTCTGGTTGCAGTGTACCGTTAATGCGAACATTACAGATAGTGGGGTTAAACCCTCCCCGGATACTTGCATCGGCATATCTGCTTTCGACAGTGGTGTTTACCGCCTTAGTGTTGAGCACAGTGCCGCGCCTTGCTGTCCCGATACCTGCATTTGCAGTTTTTCCTGAGGTTTTAACCTTGCAGTTGAATGCCATGGTGTTAGCAATGTTAGCAATGGTTCCATAATCAATGCTCCCCGCACCGATACCGGCATCAGCACCATCACCGGAGGTTTCCACCGTGCAATTTATCGCCATGGTGTTAGCGACGGTGTAAGCCTGGCGTCCAATAACTTTCCCCACACCAATACCAGCATCACCTCTACCGGAAGTTCCCACTGTGCAATTTATCGCTATGGTGTTAGCGACGGTGTTAGAAACGCCTCCGCCAGAATCAGAATAACGAGAATAAACTGCCCCCGCCCCGATACCGGCATCACCATTACCATCACGGAGCGTTTTGACGTTGCAGTTAATTGCAATGATGTTGGCAATGCTTCCAAAAACCTGGCCTGCCCCGATACCGACATCATAAAAATTTAAATAATAACCGGGGTTTTCCACCGTGCAGTTGATTGCTGTGATGTTAGCAAGAGCTCCCTTTGATAAGACAGCTCCTCCGCCGATACCAGCATGCTTTCCAGCGCTGACAGAGCAATCAACTGCTGTGATATTGGCAACCTTTCCGTCGATTTCACCCCCTACAATTGCCGCATTATCCCATCGGTTGTCAACATGTGCATTTTCAACCCGGATATTACTGACTGTCCCACCGCGTGAAACTTTACAGGCCACCACCGCAGTTGGACCAGAGCTGGACCCTATACTGGCATCAGTGAAACGCAGGCCATCAACCTCACCCTTCAGATTTTTCACAAAGCAGTCCCGGAGATTCTCAATGGTATATCCCTGACCATTGTATTTACCGGTAAATGCTTGACCATCGCTGCCAATGGGTTGGAGTAATTCACCACCATCAATATTCGCAGTCTGGAAGTAATTACCACTCAGTAGATAGTCCGGATCACGGCCAAACTTGTCCAGAGTTTTGGCATCCGGCACCGGCTTCCACACTTCTTTACTGCCGGATGGGGATGCAGCCGCCGCAGCGGTCAGGCTGGACAGGGCACCCAGTGCCATGGCGGTTTTCGGTAGCTGACCAGTGCCGATGGAGGTAGTGGCTGGCGGGCTGGTTCGTTGTCGTGTTTGCTGCGGCTTCTTGTTTTTCCTGTCTTTGTCGTTTGTTGGGGAGCGGTCCTCTGAAATGTCTGCCCGACCTTCCGTTGGAGGAGAACCTTCAGTCGCTCCAAAAGCGCCCAAAAGATCCCTGAAACGGGTCGCTGCGGAAAAAGTGACAATGCCCTCCAGCATCGTGCGGATCTCCGCTGGCAGCACTGTATAAGGCGACACCAGCCGGGCCGCCAGCTCAACACCCTGGAAAAAGCTGCTGTCCTGCCCATCGGGGCTGCCAAAAGTGAAGGCCGGACCTTCATCCGGTTGTGCCGACGGCTGCGTCCCGGGAGGAATATAACCGGGATGAAGCGACCGCAAAAACAGGATCGGAACGCGCCAAGGGGCGACCGTTAAAAACCCGGCAAATAGCCCGTCACTTTCCGTTGGCTGATCGGGTACGGAGCCAGAAGCCATGGGTGCGCCTGTGGACTGAACGGCAGGTTGGGATATCAAAGTTATTACCTCGCAAAATGAGACAAGGATAGACAAGGCTGAGGCATCAAAAAGAACCGTTTGAATTATCTGCAACTGATAATGCGCAAGAATCTTATAAAACAGAGAAAAGCCGGGGGGGGGGCAGGTCCCGAACTGCGTAAAAAGCTGGGGTCAAAAAAGCTGGGGGCAGGTCTTCGTAAAAGACTTTTTCTGACATCAAAACCGGGGGCCGCATAATCTCCCGGGATAAATCTGCAAGTGAATTCCGAATGCTGTGCAGGTGGTGTCCGGCGTATAGGTGGCATGAATCTGTGCCGGGCTCTTCTGTGGAACTGCGGGAACCAGTCGCGTGGATGCTAAGGGAGACTCCCAAGTGGCTGCAACCACAAGAGATTGAGTACCGATGCCATGCACTGGGACGGAGCTGCTAGTAGTAGTGATGAAGCCTCTGTAATGGAGGTGGAGCAAAGGGGCAGCGTCAGGTTGTTTTCAATAAGGATCAACGGAATTATTGGGATCTTGTCTGGATGCCTGTTTATGGTGTAGCCAGCAACCTGATAAACCGGAGGAGTTCGTAGTGAAAACAGGGTTACTTTCATATGGAGTTAATTGGGTAGGTTGTCCTGCATGGCTGCAAGCTGTCTATCGAATTGGTTCACGAGTATGAAATTAACCTGCCCGATGGGAACGGTATGAATCGAGAGGTTCACGTACCGTTCTGCGAGGAGCTGTCGGGGAAGTTCCGACGGTCTACTCTCCAAATATCTTTGTTAACAGCATAAACGACATTTGTCATACATAATTAAAGACCTGACCCCGATTCCCTTTGAGACCTCACCCCAAAGGCCGGATATATGCAAGCATTACTCTTTAACGTCATGATGGAAAAATTTTCCTTGCAATGCGGGGCGGACCATATACGACACGGTTTCGCGGGCTCACGCGGGATCATAAACAGCCTTACCCCACCCGTTGGATTTACAAAAATCATCCACTGAATTAAATCGGTTAAAATAAACATCGCGTAATTTAGTTTTATTGGTACATCCTGATTTTTTCTTGATAAGGGCTAAGCTACTGCAGCGAGGCGGAACTCCTCCGCCTGGACCGCTTCTCCAATAATCTTGGTATAAGCCACGTTTATCTCCACAACAAACCGGAGAAACATTATTGTTTTTTGAACATGTAACTGTTTCTACTATAACGGTCGGAACTGTGGTGGGCGGCTTGGCGGTCGTCAATATTCCAAAGGTCGGCGTTTTGGTGGTCGGCGTTTT
>NZ_JBLYNS010000246.1:0-4189 GCF_049310205.1 Endozoicomonas sp. ALC013
GGAGTCCAGAAACAACCTGGCACAGCATACCATTAATGCCCAGAGAGACATCGATATCTCTTTCTGAGAAAACTGAAGGTTCTTACTGATTCGATAGAGAAGCGATTCGAACGTAGAGGTAACCACGTTCAGCTCAATGAGTTCACCCAGTTTCGCCATGGCCCAAAGCAGATTAGCGATTTCCTGTGGTTTAAAGTTAGCTTTTTGTGCGTTCACGAGGGGCAACAGGGCGGCCACGGCCTCTTTGAGACCTGGTGACCGCTCCAGCCCGTTGTCCACCAGTTTTGCCATGGCCCAAAGCAGGTTGGCGATACCCTGCGGTTTAAAGTTAGCTTTTTGTCCATTCACGAGGGGCGTCAGCGCGGTCACGGCCTCGTTGAACCCTGGTGTCTGCTCCAGCCCGTTGTCTACCAGTTTCGCCATGGCCCACAGCAGGCTGGCAATATGCTGAGGAATAAATTGGTCTTTCTGTGCGTTCACATGGGGCAACAGTACGGCCACGGCCTTGTTAAGATCTGGTGTCCGCTTCTGCCCTTTGTCCACCAGTTTCGCCATGGCCCACAGCAGGTTGGCAATAGCCAGGGCATTAAACTGGTCTTTCTGTGTGTTCACGCAGGGCAACAACGCGGCCACAGCCTCTTTGAGCTCTGGTGTCTGCTCCTGCTCGTTGTCCACCAGTTTCGCCATGGCCCACAGCAGGTTGGCGATATGCTGAGGAATAAATTGGTTTTGCTGTGCGTTCACATGGGGCAACAGCGCGGCCACGGCCTCGTTGAGCACTGGTGTCTGCTCCTGCCCGTTGTCCACCAGTTTCGCCATGGCCCACAGCAGGTTGACGATTCCCTGGGCATTAAATTGGTTTTTCTGTGCATTCACGTGGGGTAACAGCGTGACCACCGCCCCTTTGAGCCCTGGTATTTGGTCCTGCCCGTTGTCCACCAGTTTCGCCATGGCCCACAGCAGGTTGGCAATGCCCTGGGCATCAAGTTGGTTTTTCTGTGCGTTCACGAGGGGCAACAGGGCAGCCACGGCCTCGTTGAGCTCTGGTGTCTGCTCCTGCCCGTTGTCCACCAGTTTCGCCATGGCACACAGCAGGTTGGTGATTGCCTGTGGTGTAAAGTTAGCTTTCTGTGCGTTCACGTGGGGCAACAGCACGGCCACGGCCTTGTTGAGATCTGGTGTCTGCTCGTGCCCTTTGTCCACCAGTTTCGCCATGGCCCACAGCAGGATGGCGATATCCTGGGGATTAAATTGGTCTTTCTGTGTGTTCACGCAGTGCAACAGCGCGGCCACAGCCTCGTTGAGCTCTGGTGTCTGCTCCTGCCCGTTGTCCACCAGTTTCGCCATGGCCCACAGCAGGTTGGAGATATGCTGAGGAATAAATTGGTTTTGCTGTGCGTTCACATGGGGCAGCAGCGCGGCCACGGCCTCGTTGAGCTCTGGTGTCTGCTCCTGCCCGTTGTCCACCAGTTTCGCCATGGCCCACAGCAGGTTGGTGATTCCCTGGGGATTAAATTGGTCTTTCTGTGCGCTCACGTGGGGTAACAGCGTGACCACCGCCTCTTTGAGCCCTGGTGTCCGCTCCAGCCCGTTGTTCGCCAGTTTCGCCATGGACCACATCAGGTTGGCAATGCCCTGGGCATTAAGTTGGTTTTTCTGTGCGTTTATGAGGGGCAACAGGGCGGCCACGGCCTCGTTGAGCTCTGGTGTCCGCTCCAACCCGTTGTCCACCAGTTTCGCCATAGCCCACAGCAGGTTGGCGATACCCTGGGCATTAAACTGGTCTTTCTGTGCGTTCACTTGGGGCAACAGCGCGGCCACGGCCTCGTTGAGTCCAGGTGTCCGCTCCAGCCCATTGTCCACCAGTTTCGCCATGGCCCACAGCAGGTTGGTGATATGCTGAGGAGTAAATTGATTTTTCTGTGCGTTCACGAGGGGCAACAGGGCGGCCACGGCCTCGTTGAGCCCAGGTGTCCGCTCCAGCCCGTTGTCCACCAGTTTCGCCAAGGCCCACAACAGGTTGGCGATAGCCTGAGGAATAAATTGGTCTTTCTGGACGTGTACGTGGGGCAACAACACGACCACAGCCTCTTTGAGTTCTGCTGTGCGCTCCAGCCCGTTGTCCACCAGTTTCGCCATGGCCCACAGCAGGTTGGCAATATGCTGAGGAATAAATTGGTCTTTCTGTGCGTTCACGTGGGGCAACAGTGCGCCCACAGCCGCGTTGAGCCCTGGTGTTCGCTCCTGCCCGCTGTCTACCAGTTTCGCCATAGCCCACAGCAGGTTGGCGATTTCCTGGGCACCAACATAGCTGGCTTCATGTTTTTGGTTGCACTTGAATATTATTGCATCAAGTATTGTTGACAATAAGGCAGCTTGAGTACGCCTGACACGCTCATCCAAGGGTTTATGAGGGGTAAAAACACCCGCTGAAGTAAATGAGTGGAGTGTCGTCGTCAGGCTTCGCCAATTCCAGCTCCGCGTTGCTGTGAAATTTTGCAGCAAACGCATCAGCTGGCTTTGTTCCACTCGATTTAAAGGCCTTTTAGACGCTGACGTGTATTTTTTAATGGAACTGGCATATAGGCCGTGATCTCTCCCATCATAGCGATGACCGAAACGATCCGATTTACTCACCAGACCAACCATTATTTCCTTTTTGGTGAGAGCATTAAAATTTTGAGCAGGGTTTACTGAACGGTGCAGTAGATATTGAGAAGGGCCTGCGGCAGCAGAATGGTAAGCTTTATTACGCCTCGGAGTTGTGCGTGGGGTATTATCCCTCTGTCTGACTGTGGCTTGTCTATATCGCCCACGCCTGTAAGCGGCACGGTCATTCGGTTGGTTATCATCATTACCTGATCTTGCGTATTGACCACTGACACCAGCAGAACTTCTATCCATAATTATATTTCATTAATTCATGAAAATATAAAAAGCAGACTGCTGTTCTGCTCAGAAGTTCATTTTGCGGAAAAGTTTACTTGAGTCATGATGGGAGGAAGGCGATTACTGGCTGTTTGTTTTCTTTCTCTTTGCCGGGTTGGTTTGCTCTGCTAAATGTTTTTCACCAGTCACGTATGCAGCATCTGCCCACCTTCTTTTAAGTGATACAGAGCCATGCTCCTGTGGCGGGATGCCTATCCTGGTCTTTATTTGATCAATGTATGGTTTCATTAAATCTTTGTTCAAAAGCCGTTTAGCCGGGATTTCAATGACCTCAAATCCTGCTTTTTGCAGCAGTGCGATTTTCAGCAGAGTTGAACCCTTCCTGGTTTTGAAATCACCACCCACGTAATGAGAGGGGCCTTGAACTTCAATCACAATGTTGTGATCTGTAAGTAGCAGGTCAACCGGAGGTAATGAGTTCAGACTCTTTTCTTCTTCAATCTTTAAAGAGGGCAGACATGATCGGAGTTGATCGCGGAAGTCGACCTGGGTTCTTGAAATGTTTGTCTGGTAATGGCGAACGACCGGACAGGCTCTGCCAAGCCAACTTGCGGCCATGAACATGATGGATTGATCATCTTCATTATCTGGCGATGTATTTTCCAGGCGAGTCAACAGGTCATCCATGTGCTTTTCAAACACATTATTTTTATTGGCATTGGAGTCTAGAGATAACCTGGCACAGCATACCATTACTCCCCAGAGAGACATCAATATCTCTTCCTGAGAAAACAGCAGGTTCTTACTGATTCGATAGACAAGCGATTCGAACGTAGAGATGACCAGGTTCCGCTCAATGAGTTCACCCAGTTTGGCCATGGCCCACAGCAGGTTGGCAATACCCTGGGCATTGAATTGGTCTTTCAGTGCGTTCACGAGGGGCAATAGCGTGACCACAGCCTCGTAGAGCCCTGGTGAGTGCTCCTGCCCGTTATCCACCAGTTTCGCCATGGCCCACAGCAGGTTGGCGATATGCTGATGAATAAACTGGTCTTTCTGTGCGTTCACTTGGGGCAACAGCACGGCCACGGCCTCGTTAAGACCTGGTGTCCGCTCCAGCCCTTTGTCCACCAGTTTCGCCATGGCCCACAGCAGGTTGGCGATACCCTGTGGTTTAAAGTGAGCTTTCTGTGCGTTCACGTGGGGCAACAGGGCAGCCACGGCCCTTTTCAGCCGTGGTGTCTGCTCCAGCCCGTTGTCCACCAGTTTCGCCATGGCCCACAGCAGGTTGGCGATGTGC
>NZ_JBLYNS010000247.1:0-4180 GCF_049310205.1 Endozoicomonas sp. ALC013
ACGCCTTCTTGTAAAAGTTCCTCTCTTTCACAACTCATTCTTTATTTATCAGTTATCAGTCACTTTTTTAATACATTAGTTCCATATAAAAATAATTGTCCGGGGGGGGATAAAAAAGGGGAAATAAATGTCCAACGGTACTGTTAAAACTGAATTGGGATCAAAAAATGTATGGTGCAGTTTCCAGTCCTGATGGTCAGGGTGCATTCATCGGCACATCCTCCGACAACAAGCCTTCTGGCCATGATGCCACCGATAAGTCGTCAGCTCCTGTTCTTCCTGTCTTGCCAAAAGAGACGTCCCCTGCCCACAGCCCTGCCTCCGCCACTGCCTTGATAGAAAGAACCATCGCACCATCAGGGCATCATAGCCTACAGCCCCTGCCGGAAAACTGGCAATGGCAATTGGTGTCTGGAATTTTGAACGGAGAAATTGATGCCATTTCAGCATTGCTTCAACAGAGTGTCGATGTGAATTGCGACCTCTCCAGCCAGCTTGCGACATTGGATCAGCAACCTGTCAACATTAGCGGGGTAGCCCCCTCAATTGCCGCCCAACTGGCCAGGGTTTTTAAGCAAGAATCGCAATACACCCCACTCCGGCTGGCCGCAACAATTGGCAATCCTGAATTGGTAAAGCTTCTGCTGTCTTCGGGGGCACATCTTGAGTGCAGTAACCCTCTCCATGCACCACTGACAGGAGCTGCCGCTGCCGGGCATCGGGAGATAGTCCAGATTCTGCTGGAGCATCATGCCGAAATACAGGCTGGCAGCACCACAGGTGTCAATTCGCCACTGTACTGGGCCATTAAAGGTGGCCATCAGGATCTGGTGGCGTTGCTGGAACAGAACGGTGCCCGTTTGCAAATCGGTTGCCCGGGCAGGGGTGCCCCGATTCACCATGCCGCCAAAGTAGGATCCTCCAGAGTCGTGGAGTATCTGCTCAATCGGGGCGAGGACATTGATAACCAGAGTACCGGGAAGCATACCCCGGTTTATGCCGCGGCATTCAACGGCCATTTTGAGCTGGTCAGGTTACTGCTTGAGCGAGGCGCAAACAATAGCCATGGTGAAACCGGTGAAAATACCCTGATCTGGGCAGCCTGTTACAGCGGTAGCCTGCAAACGGTCAAATATCTGCTTGACCAGGGGGCGGACATCAACGCCGGTTGCGGGGACTTCGACGCCATCAACAGTAATACCTGCCCCTGGAAAAAAACCTCCCCTATTGAGGCTGCTGCCTATTCTGGCAGTTGGCAACTGGTGGAGTACCTGCTTGAGCGTTATAAGCTGAGAATTGATGCTCCCGGCCTTGGCACCGCCCTATTCCGCCACGCTGCTGAGGGAGGCAAGGTGGTGATGATGGATTATATTGCCAGCAGGACAACCATCAACATTGATGAGAAGGGTTACTATTCCCCGATCTCTTCCGCAGCCCGCAGCGGCTCCATCGCAGCGGTGGCGTGGCTACTGGACAAGGGCGCAGACATTCACGCCCACTGCCGAGGCCATCAATCCCCAATATGCCAGGCCTGCGCCTGGGGGCACTTTGAACTGGCCAAATCCCTGGACAGCAAGGGCGCAAGACTTCAAGGTACTGGGTGGGGTTCGCCACTCTATTGGGCGGCCAGCGCTGGCAGTATGGATATCGTGGCATACCTGCTTGACAGGGGCGTCAATGTTAATGCCAACGATAGCGGGCGCACTACGCCTGTCGTCGAGGCCGCAGCGCAAGGGCACCTTCGGCTGGTCAAATATCTGGTACATAAATCCGCAATAATTGAAGCAGACCTTTTGCTCAATGTCGCCGCAAACGGAGGTCATTGCCCCGTATTGGAGTACCTGTTTGAAAATAAGGCGATACTGCAGCATATCAAGCCGTCACACATCTCTATGGCACTCACTGAAGCGACCTGTCGAGGCCAACTGAACGCAATAAAGTACCTGCTCGGCGCATTCAAGACCCATTTCAGTGCTAACCCCAGGCCTGACATCTCCGACCTTCTCTGGTTAGCGGCACAAAGAGGCACTATTGATGTGGTGAAGTATCTTGTTGAGCAGGGGGCTGACGTTAATGTGGAATGCCAGAGTCTTGGCAGCGCACTCTGGACTGCATCAGAGTCTGGTCGTCTGGATACCGTCATGTACCTGTGTCAACAGGGTGCCAACATTCACTACTCCAACCCGGCTGAAAATGCGGACGTACTTTCCATTGCCAGGCAAGGGAACCATCAGGAGGTGGTTCAATTCCTGCAACAACAGATTGCAGCAGCAGTTCCTGCCGGAAGCCCGGAAGCGCTTATCCTTGATGAGTCAAAAAATGAGTGAAATGAAAGTTTGGGCTAATGAAGCCAAAAAGTTTCCCTATCTTTACTGCCAAGGAATCAGTCACTTTTTTGATACATTAGTAGTTCCATATAAAAATAATTGTCCGGGGAGGGATAAAAAAGGGCAGATAAATGTCAAGTAGGTTTATAAAAACTGAATTAGGATCAAAAAAATGTATGGTGCAGTTTCCAGTCCTGATGGCCAGAGTGCATTCACCGGCATATCCACCGACAAAAAGCCTTCTGGCCTTGATGCCACCGATAAGTCATCGGCCCCGGTTCTTCCTGCCTTGCCAAAAGAGGCTGCCCCTGCCCACAACAGCCCTGTCGCCGCTACCGCCCTGAAAGACCGAACCATCGCGCCATCAGGGCAGTATACCCCTACGCCCCTGCCGGAAGACTGGCAATGGCAATTGATGTCTGGAATTTTGCATGGAGAAATTAACGCCATTTCAGCATTGCTTCAACAGGGTGCCGATGTTAATTGCAACCTCTCCAGCCAGATTGCGACATTGGATCAGCAATCAGTCAACATTATCGGGTTAGACCCCTCTGTTGCCGCCCTACTGCCCATGGCTGTTGAGAAAGGATCGTGGTACACCCCAATCTGGCTGGCCGCATTGGCTGGCAATCTTGAAGTGGTAAAGTTTCTGCTGTCTTCGGGGTCACACCTTGAGGCCAGTAACCCTCTCCATGCACCTTTGTCAGTAGCAACCGCTGCCGGGCGTCGGGAGATAATCAAGTTTCTGTTGGCACATCATGCCGACATACAGGCTGGCAGCACCACAGGCGTCAATTCGCCACTGTACTGGGCCATTAATGGTGGCCACCAGGATCTGGTGGCGTTTCTGGAAATGAACGGTGCCTATCTGCAAATCGCTTGCCCGGGCAGGGATGCCCCGATTCACCATGCCGCCAAAATGGGGTTTTCCAGAATCGTAGAGTATCTGCTCAATCGGGGCGAGGACATTGATAACCAGAGTACCGGGCAACATACCCCGGTTTATGCTGCGGCAATCTGCGGCCATTTTGAGCTGGTCAGGTTACTGCTTGAGCGAGGTGCAAACAATAGCCATGGCGAAACCGGTGCCAAAACCCTGATCTGGGCTGCCTGCCGCAGCGGCAACCTGCAAACGGTCAAATATCTGCTTGACCAGGGAGCGGACATCAATGCCGGCGGCCCGGACATCAACGCCATCACCCGGAAAGGACACCACCCCATCGAGGCTGCGGCCTATTCTGGCAGTTGCAAACTGGTGGAGTACTTGCTTGAGCGTTATAAGCTGAGAATTGATGCTCCTGACCTTGGCACCACCCTATTCCGCCGCGCTGCTGAGGGTGGTAAAAAGGTGATGATGGATTACATTGCCAGCAGGGCTGGCCATCAACATTGATGAGGAAGGTTATTATTCCCCGATCTCTTCTGCAGCCCGCAGTGGCTCCATAGAAGCAGTAGAGTGGCTACTGGACAAGGGCGCAGACATTCACGCCCACTGCATGGGCCAGGAAACCCCAATGTGTCAGGCCTGCGGCCGGGGGCACTTGGAACTGGTCAAATTTCTGGACAGCAAGGGCGCAAGACTTCAAGATGCCGGGTCGGGTTCGCCACTCTATTGGGCGGCCAGCGCTGGCAGTATGGATACCGTGGCATACCTGCTTGACAGAGGCAGCAAAGTCAATATTGATGTAGTGAAGTACCTTGTTGAGCAGGGGGCTGACGTTAATGTGGAATACCAGAGCCTTGGCAGCGCACTCTGGACTGCATCAGAGTATGGTCATCTGGATACCGTCATGTACCTGTGTCAACAAGGTGCCAACATTCACTACTCCAACCCGGTCAACAATGCGGACGTA
>NZ_JBLYNS010000248.1:0-4180 GCF_049310205.1 Endozoicomonas sp. ALC013
TTCACTGATTCGGTAAACAAGCGATTCAAACATAGAGGTAACCACGTTCAGCTCAACGAACTCACCCAGTTTCGCAGTGGCCCACAGCAGATTGGCGATTTCCTGTGGTTTAAAGTTAGCTTTCTGTGTGTTCACGTGGCGCAACAGCTCGGCCACGGCCTCGTTAAACTCTGGTGTCTGCTCTTGCTCGCTATCCACCAGTTTCGCCATGGCCCACAGCAGGTTGGCGATTTCCTGTGGTTTAAAGTTAGCTTTCTGTGTGTTCACGTGGCGCAACAGCGCGGCCACGGCCTCGTTAAACTCTGGTGTCCGCTCCTGCCCGTTGTCCACCAGTTTCGCCATGGCCCACAGCAGGTTGGCGATACCCTGTGGTTTAAAGTTATCTTTCTGTGCGTTCACATGTGGCAACAGCGCGGACACGGCCTCTTTAAGCTTTGGTGTCCTATTCTGCCCGTTGTCCAGCAGTTTCGCCATGGCCCACAGCAGGTTGGCGAATTCCTGTGGTTTAAAGTTAGCTTTCTCTGGGTTCACTTGTGGCAACAGCACGGCCACGGCCTCTTTGAGCAGCGGTGTCCGCTCCTGCCCGCTGTCCACCAGTTTCGCCGTGGCCCATAGCAGTTTGGCGATTTCCTGTGGTTTAAAGTGAGCTTTCTGTGCGTTCACGTCGGGCAATAGGATGGCCACGGCCTCATTGAGCCCCGGTGTCCGCTTCTGCCCGTTGCCCACCAGTTTCGCCATGGCCCACAGCAGGTTGGCGATATGCTGAGGAATAAATTGGTTTTTTTTTGCGTTCACTTGGGGCAACAGCGCGGCCACGGCCTCGATGAGTTCTGGTGTTTGCTCCTGCCCGTTGTCCACCAGTTTCACCATGGCCCACAGCAGGTTGACGATTTCCTGTGGGTTAAAGTTAGCTTTCTGTGCGTTCACGTGGGGCAACAGCGCGGCCACGGCCTCGTTGAGTTCTGGTGTCTGTTCCTGCCCGTTGTCCACCAGTTTTGCCATGGCCCACAGCAGGTTGGCGATATGCTGAGGAATAAATTGGTTTTTTTTTGCGTTCACGTGGGGCAACAGCGCGGCCACGGCCTCGTTGAGTTCTGGTGTCAACTCATGCCTGTTATCCACCAGTTTCGCCATGGCCCACAGCAGGTTGGTAATGCCCTGGGCATTAAATTGGTCTTTCTGTGCTTTCACGTGTGGCAACAGCGCGGCCACGGCCTCGTTGAGTTCTGATGTCTGTTCCTGCCCGTTGTCCACCAGTTTTGCCATGGCCCACAGCAGATTGGCGACATACTGAGGAATAAATTGGTTTTTTTTTGCGTTCACGTGTGGCAACAGTGCGGCCACAGACTCTTTGAGCCCTGGTGTCAACTCATGCCTGTTATCCACCAGTTTCGCCATGGCCCATAGCAGGTTGGCGATTTCCTGGGCATTAAATTGGTCTTTATGTGCGTTCACATGGGACAACAGCGCGGCCACGGCCTCGTTGAACTCTGGCGTCTGCTCCTGCCCGTTGTTCACCAGTTTCGCCATGGCCCACAGCAGGTTGGCGATTTCCTGTGGTTTAAAGTTCGCTTTCTGTGCGTTCACGAGGGGCAGCAGCACGGCCACGGCCCCTTTGAGCCATGGCGTCAGCTCCTGTCCGTTGTCCACCAGTTTCGCCATGGCCCACAGCAGGTTGGCGATATGCTGTGGAATAAATTGGTCTTTCTGTGCGTTCACCAGGGGTAACAACGATGCCGCAGCCTCGTTGAGCTCTGGTGTCTGCTCCTGCCCGTTGTTCACCAGTTTCGCCATGGCCCACAGCAGGTTGGCGATTTCCTGTGGTTTAAAGTTAGCTTTCTGTGCGTTCACGTGGGTCAACAGCGCGGACAAGGCTTCTTTGAGTCCCGGTGTCCGCTCCTGCCCGTTGTCCACCAGTTTCGCCATGGCCCAAAGCAGGTTGGCAATATGCTGAGGAATAAATGGGTCTTGCTGTGCGTGCATGTGGGGCAACAGTGCGGCCACAGCCTCGTGGAGCCCTGGTTTTCGCTCCGGCCCGTTGTCCACCAGTTTTGCCATGGCCCACAGTAGGTTGGCGACACCCTGGGCACCAATATAGCTGGTTTCAGCTTTTTGGTTGCACTTGAATATTATTGCATCAAGTAGCGTTGACAATAAGGCAACTTGAGTATGCTTAACACGCTTATCAATTGGGTTATGGGGGGTAAAAACACCCGCTGAAGTAAATGAGTGCAGTGTTGTCGTCAGGCTTCGCCAATTCCAGCTCCGTGTTGCTGTGAAATTTTTCAGCAAACGCATCAGCTGGCTTTGTTCCGCTCGATTTAACGGTCTTTTAGCAGCTGATGTGTATTTTTTAATTGAACTGGCATATCGACCGTGATTTCTCCCATCATAGCGATGACCGAAACGACCCGATTTACTCACCAGATCATACATTACTTCTTGTTTAATGAGGGCATTGAAATCTTGAGCAGAGTTCACTGAGCGGAACATTAGATTTTGAGAAGAGCATGCGTCAGAAGAGTGGTAAAATTCGTTACGCTGCGGGGTAGTACGGAGGGGATTATCCCACTGTTCGACGGTGCCATGTCTATATTGCACACGCCTTGAAGAAGCGGCATGGTCATCCGGTCGGTTGTAATCATTATTTGATCTTGTGTATTGGCCACTGATACCAGCAGAGTTTCTATCCATTTATATTTCTTTAATTCATGAAAATATAAAAAGCAGACTGCTGTTTTGTTCAAAAGTTCATTTTGCTGAAATGGCTAACTGGATGTTGGTTTTCTTCCTCTTTGTCGGTTTACCGGTTTGCTCCTCTGAATGTTCTTTCACAGTCAAGTAACCGTGATCTGAGGGTTGCCTGGCTTTAATAGCAGTAACTTATGCCTCATCTGCCCACGTTCATTTAAGTGATACAGAGCCATGTCCCTGTGGCTGGCAGCCTATCCTGGTTTTTATTTGATCAATGTATGGTTTCATTAAATCCTGATTCAAGAGCCTGTTAACCGGAATTTCAATGACCTCAAATCCTGCTTTTTGCAACAGTGCGATTTTAAGCAGTGTCGAACCATTCCTGGTATTGAAATCACCACCCACGTAATGAAAGGGCCCCTGAACTTCAATCACCATATTGTGATCTGGCAGTAGCAGGTCAACCGGAGGTAATGAATTCAGACTCTTTTCTTCTTCAATCCTCAAAGATGGAATGCATGATTGGAGTTGATTGCGGAAGTCGGATTGACGTTTTGAAACGATTGCATGGTAATGGGGGACGAACGGACACGGCCTCCCAAGCCAACTTGCGGCCATCGCAATGGTGTATTGATCCTCTTCATTGACCGGGGATGTATTTTCCAGGCGAATAAACAGGTCATCCATGTGCTTTTCCAGCACGTTACCTTTACTGGTATTGGGAACCAGAGATAACCTGGCACAGCATACCATTACTCCCCAAAGCGACATCAATATCGCTTGCTGAGAAAACTGAGGGTTGCCACTGATTCGGTCGACAAGCGATTTGAACGTGGAGGTGACCATGTTCAGCTCAATGAGTTCGCCCAGACTCGCCATGGCCCACAGCAGGTTGGCGATATCCTGGGCATTACATTGGTTTTTCTGTGCCTTCACGAGAGGCAACAGCGCCGTCAAGGCCTCATTGAACTCTGGTGTCTGCTCCTGCCCGTGGTCCACCAGTTTCGCCATGGCCCACAGCAGGTTGGCGATCTCCTGTGGTCTTAAGTTAGCTTTCTGTGCGTTCACGCGAGGCAACAGTGCGGCCACGGCCTCTTTGAGTCCTGGTGTCTGTTTGTGCACTTTGTCCGCCAGTTTCGCCATTGCCCACAGCAGGTTGGCGATATGCTGAGCAATAAATGGGTCTTTCTGTGCGTTCACGTGGGGCAACAGCGCAGTCACCGCCTCTTTGAACTCTGGTGTCCAGGTCTGTCCGTTGTCGACGAGTTTTGCCATGGCCCACAGCAGGTTGGTGATTTCCTGTGGGTTAAAATTAGCTTTCTGTGCGTTCACGTGGGGTAGCAGAGCGACTATAGCCTCGTTGAACTCTGGTGTCCGCTCTTGCCCGCTGCCTACCAGTTTCGCCATGGCCCAAAGCAGGTTGGCGATATGATGGAGATTAAAGTGGTCTTTCTGTGCGTTCACCCGGGGCAGCAGTGCGGCCACG
>NZ_JBLYNS010000249.1:0-4117 GCF_049310205.1 Endozoicomonas sp. ALC013
CTATCTCTTCCTGAGAAAACTGCAGGTTCTTACGGATTCGATAGACAAGCGATTCGAACACAGAGGTAGCCACGTTCAGTTCAACGAGTTCACCCAGTTTGGCCGTGGCCCACAGCAGGTTGGCAATACTCTGGGCATTAAATTGGTCTTTCTGTGCGTTCACGAGGGGCAACAGCGCGACTACAGCTTCGTTGAGCCCTGGTGTTGGCTCCTGCCCGTTGTCCACCAGTTTCGCCATGGCCCAAAGCAGGTTGGCAATAGCCAGGGTATTAAACTGGTGTTTCTGTCCGTTCACGCAGGTCAACAGCGCAGTCATCGCTTCGTTGAGCTCCGGTGTCTGCTCGTACCTGTTGTCCACCAGCTTTGCCATGGCCCACAGCAGGTTGGTGATATGCTGGGGAATAAATTGGTCTTTTAGTGCATTTACGTGGGGCAACAGCGCAGCCACAGCATCTTTGAGCTCTGGTGTTTTCTTCAGCCCTTTGTCCACCAGTTTCGCCATGGCCCACAGCAGGTTGGCGATATGCTGAGGAATAAACTGGTCTTTCTGTGCGTTCACCTGGGGCAACAGCACGGCCACCGCCTCGTTAAGACCTGGTGTCTGCTCCAGCCCTTTGTCCACCAGTTTCGCCATGGCCCACAGCAGGTTGGCAATACCCTGTGGTTGAAAGTGAGCTTTCTGTGCATTCACGTGGGACAACAACGCGGCCAGGGCCCTTTTGAGCTCTGGTGTTGGCTTCTGCCCGTTGTCCACCAGTTTCGCCATGGTCCACAGCAGGTTGGCAATAGCCAGGGCATCAAACTGGTCTTTCTGTGCGTTCACGCGGGGTAACAGCGCGGCTACGGTCTCTTTGAGTTCTGGTGTACGCTCCTGCCCGTTGTCCACCAGTTTCGCCATGGCCCACAGCAGGTTGGCGATTTGCTGAGGAATAAATTGGTTTTGCTGTGCGTTCACTTGGGGCAACAGCGCGGCCACTGCCGCTTTGAGCCCTGGTGTCTGCTCCTGCCCGTTGTCCACCAGTTTCGCCATGGCCCACAGCAGGTTGGCGATCTGCTGAGGAATAAATTGGTTTTGCTGTGTGTTCACATGGGGCAACAGCGCGGCCAATGCCGCTTTGAGCCCTGGTGTCGGCTCCTGCCCGTTGTCCACCAGTTTCGCTATGGCCCACAGCAGGTTGGCGATATGCTGAGGAATAAATTGGTTTTGCTGTGCGTTCACATGGGGCAACAGCGAAGCCACGGCCTCGTTGAGCTCTGGCGTCCGCTCCTGCCCATTGTCCACCAGTTTCGCTATGGCCCACAGCAGGTTGGCGATTCCCTGAGGGATAAATTGTTTTTTCTGTGCGTTCACATGGGGCAACAACACGACCACGGCCTCTTTGAGCTCTGGTGTCCGCTCCTGCCCGCTGTCCACCAGTTTCGCCATGGCCCACAGCAGGTTGGCGACACCCTGGGCATCAATATCCCTGGGTGGAGGTTTTTGATTGCAGTTAAATATTATTGAATCAAATAGCGTTGACAATAAGTTAGCCTGAGTAAGTTTAACTCGCGCATCCATGGGTTTATGAAGAGTAAAAACACCCGCTGAAGTCAATGAATGAAGTGTTGTCGTCAGGCTTCGCCAATTCCAGCTCCGTGTTGCTGCGAAATTTTGCAGCAAACGCATCAGCTGGCTTAGTTCTGCTCGATTTAACGGCCTTTTAGCTGCTGACGTGTATTTTTTAAGTGAACTGGCATATAGACCGTGATCTCTCCCATCATAGCGATGACCGAAACGTTCCGATTTCCTCACTAGACCAGCCATTATTTCTGGTTTGATGAGGGCATTAAAATCTTGAGCAGAGTTGACTGAACGGTGCATTAAATATTGAGAAGGGCGTGTGCCAGAAGAAGGGTGAAATTTATTACAGCCCGGGGTAGATTGGGGGTGAGTATCCTGCTGTCTGACTGTGGCATGTCTATATCGCCCACGCCTTGCAGAAGGGGCATGGCCACTCGGTTGGTTGTAACCGTTATCTGATCTTGCGTATTGACCACTGATACCAGCAGAACTTCTATCCATAATTATATTTCATTAATTCATGAAAATATAAAAAGCAGACTGCTGTTCTGCTCAGAAGTTCATTTTGCAAAAAAGTTTACTTGAGTCATGATGGGAGGAAGGCGATTATTGGCTGCTTGTTCTCTTCCTCTTTGCCGGGTTGGTTTGCTCTGCTAAATGTTCTTCACCAGTCACGTATGCAGTACCTGCCCACCTTCTTTTAAATGATACAGAGTCATGACCGTGTGGCGGGATGCCTGTCCTGCTCTTTATTTGATCAATATAGGGTTTTAAATCGTTGTTCAAAAGCTGGTTAGCTGGGATTTCTATAACCTCAAATCCTGCTTTTTGCAACAGTGCGATTTTAAGCAGAGTCGAACCATTCCTGGTATTGAAATTACCACCCACGTAATGAGAGGGGCCTTGAACTTCAATCACCATGTTGTGATCTGGCAGTAGCAGGTCAACCGGAGGTAATGAGTTCAGACTCTTTTCCTCTTCGATCTTCAAAAATGGAATAGATGATTTGAGTTGATCGCGGAAGTCGACCTGGATTTTTGAAATGTTTGTCTGGTAATGGCCGGCGACCGGACAGGTTCTACCAAGCCAACTTGCGGCCATGATCATGATGGATTGATCCTCTTCATTATCTGGCGAGGTATTTTCCAGTCGAGTCAACAGGTCATCTATGTGCTTTTCAAACACATTATTTTCATCAGTATTGGAGTCCAGAGCCAACCTGGCACAGCATACCATTAATCCCCAGAGAGACATCGATATTTCTTTCTGAGAAAACTGAAGCTTCTCACTGATTCGATAGACGAGCGATTCGAACGTAGAGGTAGCCACGTTCAGCTCAACGAGTTCACCCAGTTTGGCCGTGGCCCAGAGCAGGTTGGCAATACCCTGGGCATTAAATTGGTCTTTCTGTGCGTTCACGAGGGGCAACAGCGCGACCACAGCCTCGTTGAGCCCTTGTGTCTGCTCCTGCCCGTTGTCCACCAGTTTCGCCATGGCCCACAGCAGGTTGACGATTTCCTGTGGTTTAAAGTTAACTTTTTGTACGATCACGCAGGTCAACAGCGCAGCCACCGCTTCGTTGAACTCCGGTGTCTGCTCGTACCTGTTGTCCACCAGTTTTGCCATTGCCCACAGCAGGTTGGCGATATGCTGGGGAATAAATTGGTCTTTCTGTGCGTTCACGTGGGGCAACAGCGCGGGCACGGCATCTTTGAGCTCCGGCGTTCGCTCCAGCCCGCTGTCCACCAGTTTCGCCATGGCCCACAGCAGGATGGTGAATTCCTGAGGTTTAAAGTGAGCTTTCTTTGCGTTCACGTGGGGCAACAGCGCGGCCAAGGCCCTTTTGAGCTCTGGTGTCGGCTCCTGCCCGCTGTTCACCAGTTTCGCCATGGCCCACAGCAGGTTGGCGATTTCCTGTGGTCTAAAGTGAGCTTTCTGTGCATTAACGTGGGGCAACAATGCGGCCACGGCCCCGTTGAGTTCTGGTGTCCGCTCCTGCCCTTTGTCCACCAGTTTTGCCATGGCCCACAGCAGGTTGGCAATATGCTGAGGAATAAATTGGTCTTTTTGTGCATTAACGTGGGGCAACAACGCCGCCACGGCTTCTTTGACCCCTGGTGTCCGCTCCTGCCCATTGTCCACCAGTTTTGCCATAGCCCACAGCAGGTTGGCGATATGCTGAGGAATAAATTGGTCTTTTTGTGCATTAACGTGGGGCAACAACGCCGCCACGGCCTCTTTGAGTTCTGGTGTCTGCTCCAGGCCGTTGTCCATCAGTTTTGCCATGGCCCACAGCAGGTTGGCGATATGCTGGGGAATAAATTGGTCTTTCTGTGCATTCACGTGGGGCAACAGCGCGGCCACAGCATCTTTGAGCTCTGGTGTCCGCTCCAGCCCGTTGTCCATCAGCTTCGCCATGGCCCACAGCAGGTTGGGGATGCCCTGGGCATTAAATTGGTCTTTCTGTGCGTTCACGTGGGGCAACAGCGCGGCCACAGCCTCTTTGAGCCCTGGTGTTCGCTCCAGCCCGTTGTCCAAAAGCTTCGCCATGGCCCA
>NZ_JBLYNS010000250.1:0-4093 GCF_049310205.1 Endozoicomonas sp. ALC013
AAACCACCCGGAAATAGCGCCTCAAAAAACGCAGTCCGGACATAACCCAGGGCCAGATAAGCGCGCTGGATAATGAAGGCAGCAAATACCAGACAGAGGGAATCGTATTCCCTGCAGCACTGCGAACCCACAGTAGCAGCAGTTGATAAAAACCTACCATCAGGAACACCATGAAGGCCTGTTGCCAGACAGGAAATAACCTGAGCCGCCGATGCAGGCTGAGCACAATAAAAGCAACCATGATCATCCCCAGGGAGTTCAACCCAAACAGACTTCCCTGAAACACATCCAGCAGCAAACCAGTAATAAAGGCAAACAGCAAACCAAACCGCTCCGGCAATGCCAGAGCCCAGTAGATAACCACCAGCGGTACCCATGCCGGGCGAACCAGTGATAACCATTCAGGCAATGGCATAATACTGAACATTGCCGCCACCAGCAGGGTCATCCACACCACCCAGTGGGCATTAGCCTGCTGAACCATTATCGCCGCACCTCATCTGTTTTCTTCTCCACCTTTGTCTTTGAAACATCCGTCTGGGCAGCGTTGATCGGCTCAATCAGGCCGGAGACTTCCCGAAAAACCAGAAGCACAACCCGGCTTCTATTCACTTCAGCAAGAGGCTTAACTTCAATAGAGGCAAAGGCATCGCCGGAATTATGGATAACCCGGGTAACCACCCCCACCGGGTACCCCTCGGGATAGATGCCCCCCAGCCCCGAACTGGTCAGCAGATCACCCTCCTGAAAATCTTCAGTAACCGGGATATGCTGCAATTCAAGGCGATCCGTACGACCGGTCCCCGTAGCAATAGCTCGATATTTGGTTCGGTGATTTTGCACAGGAATGCGGGCCGCCACATCGGTCAGCATCAACACCCGACTGCTGACCGGGCTGACTTCAATAACCTGCCCCATCACGCCATGAGCATCGAGAATGGCCTGCCCTTCGTAGACCTTGTCAATGGCTCCCTTGTTAATGATCACCCGGTGCCGGAAAGGATCAGGGTCAACGCCAACCACCTCGGCAACCAATACCTGCTCATCCACCAGTTCAGAAGAGTTCAGCAACTCCCGCAGACGGATATTCTGGGCTGTTAATGAAGCAAGTTTCTGAACCTTCTGTTCAAGAATCAGGTTTCGTGCCTTGAGACGGGCGTTTTCCTGAAGCAAGTCGTTGTGCGACATCACCACCTGTGAAGCGGTTCCCCAGATACGCCCGGGCAGATCAGCAAGAAACAGGACAGGCGTAGCAGCAACAGTCAGCCACTGGCGAACCTGTGACAGGGCGCGATAGCTATGATCAAAATACAAAATCGCCAATGACAGGATGATCAGCAAAACAAAGCGCGTGACCAGTGACTGGCGTTGACTGAAAATCGGTTTAATAACCTGCTCCTTACCAGGCTTCGGATTAATTGCCTTGAAAATGCCATATCAAAAACCTGAAGCACCGTTCTATCGACACCCATACCTGGCTGACAATTTCCAGTGATCAGCTATTTAAGGTGATGAGTTCAACACTTCCCGGAAAAGCCGCGATTACCGAAAAAACACTGATCACCAGAAGATAACTGCTAACTTTGCCTGGGAGCCTGTCCGAGAATAGCGCCCGTCTAGGCGACCCCGTAGCGAGGATGGCAGAAAATTGAGGATAAAAATTCTGTTTTGTGAGGTGAATAGCGGGGCTATTTGCCGAACAAAACGGAATTTTTAGACCAATTTGCTGCCACCGCAGTAGGGCAGTCTATTCTCGGACAGGCTCCTAGTGGCAGACCAAAATAACAAATCAGCAATACCTCGGGAAGAAATATTGCTGATCATTTTGCAAAACAGGTGCTTGATTAACAGAGCCGTTAATCCGTGGATAACAAGTCCATACGGTGCTTATCCATCATCTCTATTGCCCTGCCGCCGCCACGGGCCACACAGGTCAGCGGATCTTCAGCGACCAGAACCGGCAGGCCGGTTTCTTCACTGATCAGTTTATCCAGATCCCGCAGCAATGCACCACCACCGGTCAGAACCAGGCCACGCTCGGCAATATCCGAAGCCAGTTCCGGCGGTGATTGTTCCAAGGCACTTTTCACTGCCTGAACAATCGCCGTCAGCGACTCCTGAAGCGCTTCCAGAATTTCACCACTGTTCAGGGTAAAGCTCCGGGGAATACCTTCCGCCAGGTTACGCCCGCGCACATCAATTTCCAGCAGTTCATCACTTGGGTAGGCGATGGCAATTTCCTGCTTGATACGCTCAGCAGTAGCATCACCAATCAGGCTGCCGTAGTTGCGGCGGACATACGTCACAATCGCGTCATCAAAACGGTCACCGCCAATGCGCACAGATTCAGAGTATACGACACCGCTAAGGGAGATAATGGCAATCTCCGTAGTACCACCACCGATATCCACAACCATGGAGCCACTGGCTTCTTCAACCGGAAGTCCGGCACCAATAGCGGCCGCCATCGGCTCTTCGATCAAATACACTTCCCGGGCACCCGCGCCCAGTACTGATTCACGGATCGCCCGCTTTTCAACTTTGGTTGATTTGCAGGGCACACAGACCAGCACTCGAGGGCTGGGCTGAATAAAACTGTTCTCATGCACTTTGTTAATAAAGTGCTGGAGCATACGCTCGCAGACATCAAAGTCCGCTATCACGCCATCCTTCATTGGACGTATAGCGGTAATGTTGCCGGGGGTTCGCCCCAGCATCCGCTTGGCATCGGCACCAACAGCCACTACGCTTTTCTGAGTACCGAGATTGCGGATAGCAACCACAGAGGGTTCATTTAACACTATGCCCTTTTCGCGGACATAGACCAATGTGTTGGCTGTTCCAAGATCAATCGAGAGATCGCTGGAAAACAGGCCACGTAACCTTTTCAGCATGTTATGGTGTACCTTGATTCAAGGCTTGGGTAATTCCAGAAACTCTAACAATGCTGCCTCCGGAGGGCAAGCAGCAATTGTGCTCTGTGGCAACTGTGCCTGAATCATTTATCTCAGGAAAAGCATTCAAACAGCGGCCTTAATAGTGGGATTTACCGAAAAACCGGGTGACTGTCCGTGTGTTTTGTTAAACTGCAAAGTTCTATTTTTACACCAATCAGCCCCCCCATTTACCATTCCAGCAGAGATGTTTCCGGTAATCATCCCATAGATCACCCGATAAATCCTTGAGAAATAGGTGGGCAGCCCATACATTAGCTTCTTATTTATTTGATTGTTATTCATTTATGGAGAACCATTACCAATGGCCATCGACGCCTCTGGAGTTAAAAAGGTTGCAAAACTTGCACGTCTGTCCATTGACGACGATGCAGTGGAAGTAACCGCTGCCACCATCAGCAGCATACTGGAACTGGTCGATAGCATGCAGGCCGTTGATACACAGGGCGTGGAACCCCTGGCACACCCTCTGGATGCCATCCAGCGCCTGCGCCCTGACCAGGTCACCGAAGAAAACCAGCGAGAGCAATTACAGGGCTGCGCACCTGCCGTTGAAGAAGGCCTCTTTCTGGTTCCCCGTGTTATTGAGTAATACGTCAGAAAATATTGCAGCAGTGATCGTGGTAGAAACGCCGAAAAGGCATTATTTTCATAATAACTGCTCTGAGTCCGGTAGAAGCTGAGCCTCTTCTATACCATACGTCTTCCAACCGAACGAATCCCATGTACGATAAAACCATTGCAGAACAGAGCCGGGCATTAGCCAGTGGCGAAATATCCAGTGTCGAGTTGACACAAACCTACCTTGACCGAATCAGGCAGTTCGATGGTGACATCAACAGCTTTATTACGGTGACTGAAACGTTAGCCCTGGAACAGGCAGCCGCCGCCGACCAGTGCCTTGCGGCGGGCGATGCCCACGCCATGACCGGCATTCCCGTTGCCCATAAAGACCTGTTCTGCACACAAGGCGTAAAAACCTCCTGTGGTTCAAAAATGCTGGACAACTTTATTGCCCCTTATGAGTCCACCGTCACCGGCAAATTCAGGGATGCTGGTGCCGTTATGCTGGGCAAAACCAATATGGATGAGTTTGCCATGGGCTCTTCCAATGAAAACAGCCATTATGGCCCGGTCAA
>NZ_JBLYNS010000251.1:0-4029 GCF_049310205.1 Endozoicomonas sp. ALC013
TCTATTTCTATCCAAACCTGCAAAGCCAAGGTCGCTCTGCTCTTAATGCGTAGGCTATGGTTGGAAATACAGGCTCCTGGCAGCATTCTCAGGTTGGCCAGATTCCCGGTACGGCAGCATTGAAAATCAGGGTTTCACAATTAAGGTGATTCGTCGTCAAAGGCCAGGAGTAAGATTGCCGGGAGCAGAGTGTTTCTGGTTACCGTGTAATGAAGGCGCTTCAGTGATGAAAAGTCCGGGGATATAGTCTGAGCCAGAGCCAGTGCCACGACCTTGCTTTTCCCGAGTGGAATATTTTCTTTCCGATCTGGAATTAAGGAAAGTTGCTATTATCTCTTTTTAGTATTTTAGATACCGCCTGATAAGCGTTCTTATCAGGCGGTATAGACTCCTGTCTCGGAAATATTTCCTAACTCAACAGGTTTATTTGCCAATTAGTCAGGTTTGTTTCCCAACTTAATTGGGTATCTGACAGTTGACTGATCAAGCCGCAAAGTTAGCCGCAACAAATTCCCAGTTCACCAGGGCCCAGAAGCCTTTCAGGTAGTCTGGGCGCACGTTACGGTAGTCGATGTAGTAAGCGTGCTCCCACAGGTCGCAGGTCAGCAGAGGCTTCTGGTCGCCAGTGATTGGTGTACCGGCGTTGCTGGTGTTGACGATTTCCAGGGAACCGTCGGTGTTTTTTACCAGCCAGGTCCAGGAGGAACCAAAGTTGTTAACGGCCATGTCAGAGAATTTGGCAACAAACTCATCATAAGAGCCAAAGGCTTTGTCGATAGCTGCTGCCAGTTCACCGGAAGGCTTGTCGCCACCATTGGGGCTCAGGCAGTTCCAGTAGAAGGTGTGGTTCCATACCTGGGCAGCGTTGTTAAAGATGCCGCCTTCAGACGTCTTGATGATCTCTTCCAGGCTCTTGTTTTCCAGCTCGGTGCCTTCAACCAGACCGTTCAGTTTGACCACGTAAGTGTGGTGATGTTTGCCGTAATGGTAATCCAGAGTTTCCTTGGAGATATGTGGTTCAAGGGCATTGCGCTCGTAGGGCAGCTCAGGCAGTTGAAAAGCCATTTGTGTTCTCCCGCTGTGGTTGGAATAGTATTGGTTTCGTTCAGAGACCTGATTTTTCGCAAAGCGATAGTAGCACCGTGGCTACTACGAATCCATGTGGGATGTATCTTGAGGTTTGCCGCAGAAATTTCAAGCCCAACTCACTCCTTTACGTTGAATAAAAAGGTTGGGGGCAGGATTTCTTTCTTTTACAATAGTTCCTCATTTGTTCAGAACAATCAGGAGCCGGGAACACCGTTTCGTCCGAGTCTAATAAATACACAAATTGATCGGTGTTTTTGATGGAAAGCAGTGAGTATGCAAGAGGATAACAAGATTTATCAGTCAAACCAGGACTTATCCATAACCGCTGACCAGCGTCCTTCCAGGCACCGTTCCACAGGCTTCGGGCCAAAAAGTTTCAGTAAATCCGCAGCCAACGGTAAAAGCAGCGGTGCGGGCTATCTGGTCTCGGGTGTTCTGTTTGTGCTTCTGGCTGGTGTTACTGCTGGCGGTTACTGGCAGGTGACTGAGTTGCAGAAGGCCCTGAAGGAGACCCGGCAGGAGCTTCAGGCAACCCGGGATCAACTGGGGCTGGTGACCGGGCAGGTTTCTCAAACCGGTGAGTCCATTAACCAGAGTGACTCCATCTTCCGCTCAGAACTTAAAGAAGTGAACTCTGAAATTCGCAAGCTCTGGGATGTTGCTAACAAAAGAAACCGTCAGTGGATTAATGAGAATAAAGATAAGATTGACCAGGGGGCGAAGAAAGTAGACCTTGCTGTCAAACAGTTTGATGCGGCTAAAAAGTCCTCCGAGCAGGCGGTCTCAAAGCTGAATGAGCTGGACCAGGTCATTAAGGCTGTGACCACTGAGCAGCTGGTTGCCAATTCGGATATGGTTAGCCGTGTTGAAGCACTGAAAGCTGAAATTGATGGCTTAAAGAGCACTTTATCTGCACAGCAGAGTGTCGAGCAGCAAATAAAAGCCTCTGCGCAAACCCAGGATGAACTCAGTAAAAAGCTGGGCGCTTTCCAGAGCCAGGTCTCCCTGCGGTTGCAACAGCTGGAAAACACCCTGCGGGATCTTGGAAATCCGAAAGAGAAGGGGCTGACAATTCAGTAGTGGTTAGCTACTTAATGCCCTGGAAAGAAAAAGGCGGTGAGCATGGACAGTTTTGGTTTATTTGTCAGGCTGCCAACCACCGCAGGACTGCATGGATGCAGGTACCAGGGCAATCTATTTTCAGACTAGTCAAAAAAATGTACTGAATGGATTTTTAAAAGGTTGTTGTTTGAGAATTTAAAAAAAACTGTTCAATCTGTTCGGTTTTATTGATAACTGTTCTGAGTTTTCATTTAAAGACTAAATAAGCCCTTCTATTCTGCTAGCCTGAAATTAAATAAGTGTAATCATGGATTAATCAGACTCCAGCAACCGGATCTGATGATGTTTTTCAACTGATTGCCTGCTGATAGTTAAGGACAACAAACAGTCAGGACAGGTTATGAGTAATGTCAATGGGCCAAGAGGAACCAGCTTTTCAACACTGCCAGAACTCCTCCGGGGTGATCATCAGGAAACTGATAAGGATAAAGGTGATATAAGCGCTAAACCCCCTAGATATATCCAGTCTGACTTGAGACGTCCAGATCATTCAAGCACACCATTTCGTGCCAGAAGTATTCGCTCGGTTCCTGTTCTTGATATAAAAATCAGGGGATTGCTAAAGTCTGATCATTTTCGGGATGTGGAAAAAGCATTAAACAGTGGTGGTGATATAAAGGCTGACGGTCGAAATCTACAGTTAGATCGGGATGAAGTTAAGAACATATTAATAGATATTCAAACCAAGTCAGCAAAAAAAGAAGTCGATCTGGATGCTGATTTCTCAGTAAAGCTGAAAAACCACCTGAATGATCTTAAAAGAGTGGATCTAAGCAGCCCAAAAGAGCTTGCACAAATCATTGTTTCATCAATGGATGATATCCGGGATTGGCATTTTAACGCAGGCTACGACAAAACGTTAATCACAGGCAAACAACTGATTGATTCTGAAGGAAAGCTTAGAGATATACTCAGCAATTACAGTGTTGGAAATCCGGGTGTAACAAAGCAAGAAATTATAGCTCCAGCCAGGGGTGAAGTATCAGGTGATGAGTCGCACCCTGAGACTCCTGCTTCAGCGGATGGCCAGACAGCATCAGCTGAGCGCAGCGGCACCGTGACCAGACCGGATGGTGAGAAAACATCGGCCGTAATCAGTGACGATGCCTTGATCGCGACAAATGGGCATGAAGTGCCTGTGGTGACCAATAAGGCCAAAGATGAAGGTGGGGAATCAGGTTATAGGTCTGACGTTACTTCTTCTGTATCTCCAGTTGATAAAAGAACTGAAACCAGTTCAACGTCTTCAGCGCGGCGAGCGTCCACAACAGGCACTCAAACCTTACCGGTTTCTGATTCACCCGGGCCGATCTCTGAAGAGACTGGAAAAAGTCCGGATGTGAATGAAACCAGGAAATCAGTTGATAGTTCTAGTGTTGCTTCTCTTTTGCCCTCAACTGGCCAGGGAGCTGAAACCAGTCCTACGTCCATAGCGCGGCGTTCGTCCACTACTGGCACTCAGACCTTACCGGTTGCTGAGTCAGACGGGCCGATGCCTGAAGGTACGGGGAAAAGTCCGGTTGTGAATGAAACCGGGAAATCAGGTGATGGTTCTGACGTTGCTTCTCTCTTATCTCCCGTTGACCAGGGAACTGCAACCAGTCCAACCTCCGAAGCGCGGCGTACGTCCACTACAGGCACTCAGACTTTACCGGTTCCTGATCGCTCACCCGGGGCGATCTCTAAAGGGACTGGAACCAGTCCGGTTGGGGATAAAGCTGAAAAATCAGACGAAGGTTCTGACGTTGCCTCTCTTTTATCTCCAGTTGACCAGGAAATTAAAACCAGTCCAGCGTCCGAAGCACCGGGGGCGTTCAT
>NZ_JBLYNS010000252.1:0-4011 GCF_049310205.1 Endozoicomonas sp. ALC013
CATGGACTGGAGCTGGAGATAACACCGAAGCTCAAACAGGTCGTAGCCGCGTTGTTGCCCCATGTGACAAGCAAAGCCGAATCAAAAGAACAGAAAGACCGCTTTATTCCTCAGCATATTGCCAACCTGGTGTGGGCCTTGGCAAAACTGGTGGACAACGGACTGGAGCTGGAGAAGACAGCGAAGCTCAAAGAGGCCCTCGCTACGCTGTTGTACCATGTGAAAACCAAAGCCGAATCGAAAGAAGAGAGAGACCGCTTCAAGCCACAGGGAGTGGCCAACCTGTTGTGGGCCTTGGCGAAACTGGTGGACAACGGGCTGGAGCTCGAGAAGACAGCGAAGCTTAAAGAGACCCTGGCCGCGCTGTTGTACCATGTAAAAACCACAGCCGAATCAAAAGAAGAGAGAGACCACTTCAATACTCAAGGTACCGTCAACCTGCTGTGGGCCATGGCAAAACTGGGTGAGGCCATTGAGCTGAACCTGGTTAAATCTATGTTCGGTTCTCTTGCCGACAGAATCAGTGAAACCCCTCAGCTTTCTCTGCAAAATACTTGGATGTCTCTCTGGGGAGCCATGGTATTCTGTGCCAGGTTATATCTGTACTTCGGTAGAGATAATAAAAACCCGCTTGAAAAGCACATAGGTGAACTATTTTCTCGCCTGGGAAATACATCCCCGAAGAATATAGAGGCTCAAACCGTCATTGCCATGGCCGCCAGTTGGCTTGGGCGACCGTGTCCGGTGGTCCCCTATTACCAGACAATTATTTCACAATCTCAATCTACCTTCTGCGAGCAACTCCGATTGAGCCTTCCGTCTTTGAAGATTGAAGAAGAAAAGAGTCTGAACTCACTACCTCCGGTTGACCTGCAACTGCCAGATTACAACACGGTGATCGACGTTCAGGGACCTTCTCATTACGTTAGTGGTGATTTCAAAATCAGGAATGGTTCGACTTTATTGAAAGTCGCTCTGCTGAAAAAATTAGGATTTGAGGTCATTGAAATCCCGGTGAACAAGCTTGGGAACCAGGATTCAATGAAAATAGTTATTGAGCAAATAAAGGAAAAGTTAGCCGCTCTCCCAGAAGCTCATGGCTCTGTGTCACTTAGCAGCGGTGAGTGGGCGGCAGACGAGGCATATTTTACTGCTGATGAGGGAGGGCAATTTTCGGATGACTGTTATTTTACCGCTGAAGAATATTTAGAAGAGCAAATAAATAAACCAAAAAAGAGAAAAAGGAAGAGAAAAAAAGCCAGTAAAAACTAATGCCTGATGAGGCCGTAGAGTAGTCTACTTTTTATATTTCCCATGAATTAATGAAATATAATGATGGACAGAGGCGGTGCTGGTATCAGTTGGCAACGTGCAACATCCGGTAATGATTATAAACAACCGGATGATCGTACCGATTTTTCAACGGCTGGGCGATATTGCCATGGCACAGTCAGACAGGTGAATGCGCCACTCCCCTATATCCAGAAGTGTCATGAATTTTATCGTGCTTCTGACGCCTGCTCTGCTCACCATCCAACAAGACATTCAGTAAAACCTGTCCATTATTTTAATACTCTCATCACACAAGAAAGAATGGATTACCTGGTGAGCATATCTGCTCGTTTCGGTGATCGCTATGATGGGAAAAAACACAGTCAATTTGCCACTTTAATCAAACAATACACTTTAGCGTCAAGACGACCTTTGCATCATAGTGAACAACGCCAACTGATACCATTGTTGCACAATTTTAAAGCAACCGCCGGGTGGACCTGGCGGAGCCTGACGACAACGCTTCATTCATTTACGTCAGCGGGTGTTTTTACCCCTGACAAATACATGAATAAGGGAAGTAAGGAAACTCAGGCAGATTTACTGTCAACTTTACTTGATGCAGTAATACTTAAGTCCGACCAAAAACCTGAAACCGGGGATATTGATGCACAAGGTAGCGCCAACCTGCTGTGGGCCATGGCGAAACTGGTGAATGAGCTGGAGCTGGAAAAGACACCCAGACTCAAAGAGGCTGTGGCCGCGCTGTTGCCCAAGGTGAAAACCAAAGCCGAGTCAAAAGAGGAGAAAGACCACTTTATCCCTCAGCACATCTCCAACCTGCTGTGGGCCGTGGCGAAATTGGTAGACAACGGGCTGGAGAAAACACCAAAGCTCAAAGGTGCTGTAGCCGCGCTTTTGCCCCACGTGACAACCAAAGCCGAATCAAAAGAAGAGAAAGACCACTTCAAGCTACAGGAAGTCGTCAACCTGCTGTGGGCCATGGCAAAACTGGTGGACAACGGGCTGGCGCTGGAGAATGCAGCGAAGCTCAAAGAGGCCGTGGCCACGCTGTTGCCCCAGGTAAAAACCAAAGCCGAATCAAAGGCAGAGAAAGACCACTTTAATGCACAGCATATCGCCAACCTGTTGTGGGCCGTGGCGAAATGGGTGGACAACGGGCTGGAGTTGAAGACACCGAAGCTCAAAGAGGCCTTGGTTGCTCTGCTGCCCCGGGTGAGAACCAAAGCCGAATCAACAGAAGAGAAAGACCACTTCAAGCCACAGGAACTCACCAACCTGCTGTGGGCCCTGGCGAAACTGGTGGACAATGGGCTGAAGCTGAAGAAGCTACCGAAGCTCAAAGAGATTATGGCCGCGCTGTTTTCCCAGGTAAAAAACCAGGCCGAATCAAAAGAAGAGAAAGACCGCTTCAAGCCACAGCACCTCGCCAACTTGCTGTGGGCCGTGGCGAAACTGGTGGACAACGGGCTGGAACTGGAGAAGACACCGAAGCTCAAAGAGGCCTTGGCCGCGCTGCTGCCCCGGGTGAAAACCAAAGCTGAATCAACAGAAGAGAAAGACCACTTTATTCCTCAGCATATCGCCAATCTGCTGTGGGCCGTGGCGAAACTGGTGGGCAATGGGCTGGAGAAGACAGCGAAGCTCGACGAGGTTGTGACCACGCTGTTGCCCCATGTGAAAACCAAAGCCGAATTAACAGAAGAAAAAGACCACTTCAAGTCACAGGAAGTCACCAACCTGCTGTGGGCCCTGGCGAAACTGGTAGACAACAGACTGGATCTGGGGAAGACACCGGAGCTCAAAGAGTCCGTGGTCGCGCTGTTGCCCCATGTGAAAACCAAAGCCGAATCAACAGCAGAGAAAGATCACTTGAAGCCACAGGAAGTCACCAACCTGCTGTGGGCCTTGGCGAAACTGGTGGACAATGGGCTGGAGCTGGAGACGACAGCAACGCTCAAAGAGGTCGTGGCCGCACTGCTGCTCGATGTGAAAACCAAAGCCGAGTCAAAAGAAGAGAAAGACCACTTTATTCCACAGCATATCGCCAACCTGCTGTGGGCCGTGGTGACACTGTTGGAAAACGGGTTGGAGCTGAAGAAGACACCGAAGCTCAAAGAAGTTTTGGCCGCGCTGTTGCACCATGTGCAAGCCAAAGCCGAATCAAAAGAAATGAAAAACCACTTCAAGCCACAGGAGGTCACCACACTGGTGTGGTCAGTGGCAAAACTGGGTGAGGCCATTGAGCTGAACCTGGTTAAATCTATGTTCGATTCTCTTGTCGACAGCATCAGTGAAAACCCTCAGCTCTCTCAGCAAGATATATCAATGGCTCTATGGGGAGTCATGGTATTCAGTGCCAGGTATTATCTGTACTTCGGTGACGATAATAAAAACGCCCTTGAAAAGCACATAGATGAACTGTTCTCTCGCCTGGAAAGTCCATCCCCGTGCAATACAGAGTTTCCATTCATCACGGCCATGGCTGCAAGTTGGCTTGGGAGGGCGTGTCCAGTGGGCCCCCATTACCGGACAATCATTTCCCAATCTCAATCCATCTTACGCGATCAGCTCCAGTCAAGCCTTCCGTCTTTGAATATTAAAGAAGAGCAGAGTCTGAACTCATTACCTCCGGTTGACCTGCAACTGCCAGATTACAATACGGTGATCGACGTTCAGGGACCTTGTCATTACGTGAGTGGTGATTTCAAAACCAGG
>NZ_JBLYNS010000253.1:0-3987 GCF_049310205.1 Endozoicomonas sp. ALC013
GCTCTCCGGCCTCGACGCTGTTGGCAAATCGGGTGGTGAGCCAGGCGATTCGATCATGAATCGTCTGCCGTAACCAGCTACGGTCACCGGGCAGGAAACCGCTGTGTTCGACCTTTTGGTCCAGAGCTTGCCAGTCAACTTCGCGCAGTATCGCTTTCAGGGTCTGCCCCAGCAGCTCATCGTCCAATTGTGACAGAATAGCCACGCAGGGGTTGTGGATAACGTGGGAGTTCATTGCTGGTGCCTGGGGATCCCGCAGTTTTATCAACAGCAACGGCATGGAGGAAAAATCATCCTCTTTGGAGGCTGGTTCTGGTTTATCCGGACACGGATAGCGTGTGGCCATCCCGGCGAACTCCCAGTTCAACATCACCGGCTCCCCTTGCGGGGTCAGTTCAATGTTCTCCCAGGCTTCATTGACCATGGCTTCATTACCAACGATGGTATTGACCAGTAACAATCTGGCCCACTGATTGGCAGGCAGGGATTGCAGAGGGTCTTTCCCACTTTTCAGGTTACCCGGCCAGTCACTGGGAATTTCACTGACCACATAACTGCAATCCTGTTCCTGATGGGCAAAGGTGACGGGGGAATTAACGCCCAGCAGTCGTGCGAGATTGGCCATCAGTGCCTGATTGCGGGCGCTTTCCACAGAGACCGCCGTTTTGATGTAGTAGCACTGTTGCTGAACGGGGTCATTATACAGCTGTCCAATCCTGCTCCCTCCCACGCTCTCGCTCTGCCGGTTCAGCCTGGCCAGGGAAAAGGCTGGTTCTGGCTTCACCGGGTGACCGGTAAAAGGCGTGATCAGCTTGCTGATGAAATCGGATTGCGTGCCTATAGTAAATAACTGATATTCCAGTGGCGAAGGATGGTGTTCCCACTGCTTTTTCGTGTTTACACACCGGGTAGAGGTTTGGCTGAAAAACTGTCTGGCTGTTTTGGCGCTGTCTAGCAAGTCGATGGGGTACCAGAGATCGCCCTGGCTGGCAATCACCTGACAGACCTCTCTGGCCAGAAAGCGCCACGCTTCACGGCGTTGGTCATCCTGGCAGTCGACAAAACACTCCAGCTTGTCCATATAAAAACAACATCTGACCCGCATAACCTCCAGCGTATCGGCATCATGGAGCAGACTGCGCAGTGTCTGTATCTCCCCGGGCAGGTGCTGGCAGGCATCCGGAAAATCCTTGTGGCGAATTGCTTCACCGCACTGCCAGGCCAGGGACTGCTCAATGCCACAGTTACGCAGGTGCTCTTGCAAATTGTCACCGCTGGTCTTCTCCCATTCAGAGGTGTCTTTTCCATCTCCTTCACGGCCTGAATCATGGAACAGACAGGCCTTGACCAGTAACGGTACCAGTTGTTCAGGAAAGGACAGGGCTCGGTGATCATGTTGCTGTTTGCGTTGTTGCAGTATCGCCAGCGCCCAGATTGCACTCCGGCAGCTGTGCTGCAGGCCATGAATAAGACGCGCTATGGTCTGGGAGGGGGGTAAAAAACTGGATGGGTGATATTCCTGAAGCAGGGCAGTTTTTACCGGAATCTCAATGGATTTGATAAACGATTGGTCGATTATTGGCAGGCTGGACGTTTCCATTTTGGTGTTATGGCGGACCGATGCACTTTCAGCCGTCGTCGGCTTGGCAAAAGCCGTTAGACTGATTATCCGATGGGCGTTACTAACCGTTATCTTGGGATCGGGTGGGCACTGATCACTGGAGGAAATGTTTTCAGACGTATTCGAAAGAACGTTAGCTGAGGGCATTATGTTGTCATTAACCCGGACCGTTCTGGTGAACGTCATGCATTGTCTGTCGTTGTCGTCTGGTAGATTAACATCGACAGGGATTTGTTTATCAGGGGCGTTCAAATTACTGGTGCTGGCCGAATTAATCATTGAGTCCACCTTTATCGTTCCCGGTCCCATTTAAAGTTTCTGCATTATTCGGCCATAAATTTTTGTAGTTTTTAGCCCGGATATCTCATAAACGTGCTCCCGATCTCCCATGTCTTTTGCCGCTGCGGGCGACAAGGTTCCCGGCTTTGGCATCCTGCGTCGCCCTGACTACTAAATCCCTGTGGTCGTATGGGAGATTCGGGGCAGTTTATGAAATAACGGATTTGACCAATCGATCAATAATTAGTTCCCGTCCAAAAAAGCATCAGGCAATCCATGCTCAAATTTGAGGAGCACCTGCAAGATGCTCTGTTTGATTCCGTCAGGCCTGCTAACTTGATGGTTAGGTTAAATGCTTGGAGTTAATGTTAAAACTTTTCATTCTGGGCACGAACAAAGCCGTAAACACCAATTTATTGCAACCATGCATCAGTAACGGGAGTAACTCATGTTGGCAAAAATAGCTACTTTCAGAAGCATAAACATTGTCATCAAACGATGGCTGGTACTCATCCTTCTGTCCCTGGCTACCGTTGCCACAGCAACCCAGACGCCAGAAAACAACACAGCTGAAGCTGTTGACAACGAGTCGATCAGCACGCCAGCAGATCCTGAGGATCTGGCCAGAATCAATCGGGCCGCGGGTGCCATCATGGGTGTACTGATTGGTGATGCACTGGGGCTGGGGACGCAGTGGTATTATGATATGGACGCCCTGCACAGGGAGCACGGCACCTGGGTTGACCACTATGTTGACCCCAAACCCGACGGCGATCACCGGTTCGCCAACGTCAGCCGGTTTCGCTACGAACAGGGATTACGCGCTGGTGATTTCTCCCAGACAGGGCAGGTTTACACGTTGTTGCTGGAGAGCCTGCATGAAAAAAAACAGCTTGTGGGCAATGACTTCTTCCAGCGTCTGGATACCTTATACGCCACACTCAGCGGGGAGGCCTTCTCAGGTCGTTACACCGAAAGCCTTCACCGAGCCTTGCTGAAATATCGAGCCCGGGGTATAGGCTGGAACGACCTGCGGTCGTTCGTCCCGCCTAACGATTCATCTGACGGCGCATTGCTGCTCGTTCCCCTTGCTGCCACCATCTCCGACCCTGAACATTTTGCCCGTGAAGCGGACCAGCTGCTGCAGGTGTTTTACCGTGATCACTTTGTCAGGGGTAACCATATCGTCTACGGTCTGGTTATCCAGGCGTTGATCAATGGCATCACTGTTGATGAGCTGGAAGATTACCTGAAGTCGATGGCTCGTAACCCTGCCATTGCCCCTGTTGTTGGTGGCTTCGACCGCTTCATAACCCCGGTCAATGGTAGCATCGCCCGCCGTCCGGACCTGGTCAGTATTCCAGAGCCGAAGTACGTCAGTCATCTCTTTGGTATGGACTGTCAGGTTATGCACTTGCTGCCCGCTGCTTACTATCTGATGTATCGGTTACCGAATGATTTTGAGATGGCTACCCTCTCCGCCAGCAATGGCGGTGGCAATAATATGGCCAGAGCAGCATTGACCGGAGCCATCGCCGGAGCCATAAACGGCATCAGCAATATACCGCAACGGCTGTTAAAAGAATTACGCAATGGTGACGAGCTGGAAAACCTGGCAAGGGAGGTAGCCAGTCAAAATCACTAGCAAAGATTGCCTGATTACATTTTTAGTCAGGCTCAAATCCCAGCACTTTTCTGATGTTGTCAGCTACAACGCTACCTTTACAAGCCAACTCAAACGTTTCTAATGCTTCTTTGTAGGTCTTTCCGCAATAGAGGGAATGAGTGTTTTCTCCGCCACTCTGGGCGAGATAGGATTCACCACAGTACCCGACATTATTGTGAGAATCGGCTTTAAAAAGCCTTTCACACTGGGTCGGATTCAACGCCAGGAGGAAAAACGTGCCATCGTTAAATTGACCAGCATATATTGAATGTGGATCTTTTGGATCAAGATTTTTAAGGGGGCGAAGCTGGCGGCCATGATTCAAATCAATACCATTGAAAACATAAACACCTGTAAGCTCTTTCACTTTATTGTTACATTTCGAGTAATTATCTTTCTGCAATAATCCATCGAATGCCAG
>NZ_JBLYNS010000254.1:0-3986 GCF_049310205.1 Endozoicomonas sp. ALC013
CATCCGGTTCTACAGCTTCATTTCCAATAAATCGATAGGCACCTTCAACCACTGCAAGGTTGCTTTCACAAGAGGAGGCTAAAGATGAGCCCGTGTGGGCAGCCAGCTCAGCGGCTACATGAGTTAGTCTTTTTGTACGACGCTTGTCACCTAAGTCTGAGCACTTGAAAGTATGTTCAGCCCATTGCTGAAGAGGTAGTGGTGTAAACATAGTCTTGACCTATCTCAGAAAGGATAAGTCAAGTATAGAAGTTGTGACTAAGAGACAGGTCGAAGGGAGGGGATTACTGGCTGTTTGTTTTCTTCCTCTTTGCAGGTTTGTCGGTTTGCTCTTCTAAATGCTCTTCTGCGTTTAAGTAACCGTGATCTGTGGGTTGCCTGCCTTTATCAGCAATAATGTATGCCGCATCTGCCCACCTTCTTTTAAGTGATACAGAGCCATGCCCCTGTGGCGGGATGCCTATCCTGGCCTTTATTTGATCAATGTATGGTTTCATTAAATCCTGATTCAAAAGCCTGTTAACCGAAATTTCAATCACCTCAAATCCTGCTTTTTGCAACAGTGCGATTTTCAGCAGAGTCGAACCATTCCTGGTTGTGAAATCACCACCCACGTAATGATATGGTCCCTGCACTTCAATCACCATGTTGTGATCTGGCAGTAGCAGGTCAACCGGAGGTAATGAGTTCAAACACTTTTCTTCTTCAATCCGCAAAGAGGGAATGGATGATTGGAGCTGAGCGCAGAAGTCGGCCTGAGGTTTTGAAATGGTTGTCGGGTAATGGGGGACGAACGGACACGTCCTGCGAAGCCAGCTTGCGGCCATGGCAATGATGGATTGATCTTCTTTATTGTCCGGGGAGGTGTTTTCCAGACGAGTAAACAGCTCATCGATGTGCGGTTCAAGCCAGTTATTGTTATTGGAGTTCAGAGACAATCTGGCACAGCAGACCATTACTCCCCAGAGCGACATCAATATGTCTTGCTGTGAGAGCTGAAGATTTTCACTGATTCGGTAAACAAGCGATTCAAACACAGAGGTAGCCACGTTCAGCTCAACGAACTCACCCAGTTTCGCCGTGGCCCACAGCAGGTTGGTGATTTCCCGTGGTTTAAAGTTCGCTTTCTGGGTGTTCACATGGCGCAATAGCACGGTCACGGCCTCGCTGAGCTCTGATGTCCACTCCCCGTTATCCACCAGTTTCGCCATGGCCCACACAAGGTTGGCGATTTCCTGTGGTTTAAAGTTAGCTTGCTCTGTGTTGACGCGTGGCAACAGCGCGGCCACGGCCTCGTTGAGCCCTGATATCAACGCCCCGTTGTCCGCCAGTTTCGCCATGGCCCACAGCAGGTTGGCGATATCCTGGGCATTAAATAGGTTTTTCTGTACATTCACATGTTGCAGCAGCGCGGCCACGGCCCTGTGCAGCTCTAGTGTTTGCTCCAGCCCATTTTCCACCAGTTTCGCCATGGCCCATAGCAGGTTGGCAATATGCTGAGGGTTAAATTGATTTTTCTGTGCATTCACGCCGGTAAACAGTACGGCCAGGGCGGCTTTGAGCTCTGGTGTCTGCTCCTGCCCGTTGTCCACCAGTTTCGCCATGGCCCACAGCAGGTTGGCAATATGCTGAGGAATAAATTGGTTGTTTGGTGCGCTCACTTGGGGCAACAGCGCGGCCACAGTCTCTTTGAGCCCTGGTGTCCGCTCCTGCCCGTTGTCCACCCGTTTCGCCAGGGCCCACAGCAGGTTGGTGATTTCCTGAGGTTTAAAGTTAGCTTTCTGTGCGTTCACGAAGGGCAACAGCGCGGCCACGGCCTTGTTGAGTTCTGGGGTTTGCTCCTGCCCGTTGTCCACCAGTTTTGCCATGGCCCACAGCAGGTTGGCGATATGCTGAGGAATAAATTGGTTTTTTTTTGCGTTCACGAGGGGCAACAGCGCGGCCACGGCCTTGTTAAGTTCTGCTGTCTGTTCCAGCCCGTTGTCCACCAGTTTTGCCACGGCCCACAGCAGGTTGGCGATATGCTGAGGAATAAATTGGTTTTTTTTTTGCGTTCAGGTGGGGCAACAGTTTGGCCACAGCCTCGTTGAGCCCTGGTGTTAACTCATGTCTGTTATCCACCAGTTTCGCCATGGCCCACAGCAGGTTGGCAATGCCCTGGGCATTAAATTGGTTTTTCTGTGCGTTCACGCGGGGCAGTAGCGCAGCCACGGCCTGGTTAAGCTCTGGTGCCAACTGCTGCCCGTTGTCCACCAGTTTCGCCATGGCCCACAGCAGGTTGCTGATGCCCTGGGCATTAAATTGGTCTTTTTGGGTGTTCACAAGGGGCAACAGTGCGGCCACAGCTTTGTTGAGTCCTGGTTTTTGCTCCTGCTCGCTGTCTACCAGTTTTGCCATGACCCACAGCAGGTTGACGACACCCTGGGCATCAATATCCCTGGCTGGAGGTTTTTGGTTGCACTTGAATATGATGGCATCAAGTAGCGTTGACAGTAAGGCCGCTTGAGTACGCTTAACCCGCTCCTCCATGGGCTTATGAGGGGTAAATACACCCGCTGAAGTCAATGAATGCAGTGTTGTCGTCAGGCTTCGCCAATTCCAGCTTCGTGTTACGGAAAAATTTTGCAGTAAAGGTATCAGCTGGCTTTGTTCGTCTCGATTTAATGGTCTTTTAGCAGCTGACGTGTATTTTTTAATTGAACTGGCATATAGGCCGTGATCTCTCCCATCATAGCGATCACCGAAACGATCCGATTTATTCACCCAGCCAATGATTATTTCTTCTTTTATGAGGGCATTAAAATCTTGAGCAAGGTTTACTGAACGGTGCAGTAGATTTTGAGGAGGGCATGCGTCAGGTGAATAGTAAAATTCATTGTGCCCCGGGGCAGGATGGGAAGGATTATTCCGATGTCTGACTGTACACTGTCTATATCGTCCACCCCTTGCAGAAGCGGTATGGTTATCCGGCTGGTTGTCATCATTACCTGATCTTGCGTATTGATCACTGATACCAGCAGAGCATCTATTCATAACTATATTTCATTAATTCATGAGAATATAAAAAGCAGACTGCGGTTCTGTTCAGAAGTTCATTTTGCAGGAATGTGAAAACGGTTTCTGGATCGAAGGGAGGGGATTACTGGCTGTTTTTTTCTTCCTCTTGGCTGGTTTGCGGGTTTGTTCTTGTAAATGTTCTTCGGCGGTTAAGTGACCGTGATCTGAGGGTTGCCTGCCTTTATCAGCAGTAACGTATGGCGCATCTGCCCACCTTCTTTTAAGTGATACAGAGCCATGCCCTTGTGGCGGTATGCCTGTCCTGGTCTTTATTTGATCAATGTATGGTTTCATTAAATCCTGATTCCAAAGCCTGTTAACCGGAATTTCAATGACCTCAAATCCTGCTTTTTGCAACAGTGCGATTTTCAGCAGAGTCGAACCATTCCTGGTGTTGAAATCACCACCCACGTAATGAGAGGGCCCCTGAACTTCAATCACCATGTTGTGATCTGGCAGGAGCAGGTCAACCGGAGGCAGTGAATTCAGACTCTTTTCTTCTTCAATCTGCAAAGAGGGAAAGCATGATTGGAGTTGATCACGGAAGTCGGATTGAGGTTTTGACCTGATAGTCTGGTAATGAGGGACGAACGGGCACGCTCTCCCAAGCCAACTGGCGGCCATGGCAATGATGCGTTGATCCTCTTCATTGTGCAGGAATGTATTTTCCAGACGGGTAAACAGGCCATCCATGTGCTTTTCAAGCCAGTTATTTTTGTTGGCATCAGAGACCAGAGCAAATCTGGCACAGCATACCATTAACCCCCAGAGAGACATAAATATGTCTTGCTGAGAGAGCTGAGGATTGTCACTGATTCGGTAGACAAGCGATTCGAACGTGGATGTAACCACGTTCAGGTCAACGAGTTCACCCAGTTTCGCCATAGCCCACAGCAGGTTGGCGATGCCCTGGTCATTAAATTGGTCTT
>NZ_JBLYNS010000255.1:0-3963 GCF_049310205.1 Endozoicomonas sp. ALC013
GCAGCCAGTAATCGTCTACCTGCTATCATGACTCAGAACCATTTTCACAATTCAGAATAGATGTTCTTCTCCAACCATTGTCGTTTATAGACAGTTCAGCAAAATGAACTTCTGAACAGAACAGCAGTCTTCTTTTTATATTTTCATGAATTAATGAAATTTAATTATGGATAGAAGTTCTGCTGGTATCAGTGGTAAATACGCAAGATCAGATAATTATTATAACCGACCGGGTGGCCATGCCGCTTCTTCAAGGCGTGGACGATATAGACATGCCATGGTCAGGCAGTGGGATGATACCCCACGCAATAACCCGGGGCGTAATAAATTTTACCGTTCTTCTGACGCATGCCCTTCTCAACATCTACTGCGCCGTTCAGTAACCCCTGCTCAAGATTTTAATGCGCTCATCAAACAGGAAGTAATGGATGATCTGTTGAGAAAATCGGATCGTTTCGGTCATCGCTATGATGGGAGACATCACGGTCGATATGCCAGTTCAATTAAAAAATACACGTTAGCTGCTAAAAGACCGTTAAATCGAGCCGAACAAAGCCAGCTGATACATTTACTGCAAAATTTCACAGTAACACGGAGTTGGAATTGGCGAAGCCTGACAACAACACTTCATTCATTGACTTCAGCGGGTGTTTTTACCCCTCATAACCCCGTGGATCAGCGTATTAAGCTCACTCAAGCTGCCTTATTGTCCACGCTTCTTGATGCAATAATATTCAAGTGCAACCAAAAACCTCAAGCCAGGGATATTGATGCCCTGGGAATCGCCAACCTGCTGTGGGCCATGGCGAAACTGGTGGACAACGGGCAGAAGCAGACACCGGAGTTCAAAGAGGCCGTGGCCGCCCTGCTGCCCCACGTGAATGCACAGAAAGACCAATTTATTCCTCTGGGTATCGCTAACCTGCTGTGGGCCATGGCGAAACTGGTGGACAACGGGGAGTGTACACCAGAGCTCAAAGAAGCTGTGCCCACGCTGTTGCCCCATGTGAACGCACAGAAAGACCAATTTAATACCCAGAATATTGCCAACCTCCTGTGGGCCATGGCGAAACTGTCGGACAACGGGCAGAAGCAGACACCGAAGCTCAACGAGGCCGTAGCCGCGCTGCTGCCCCACGTGAACGTACAGAAAGACCAATTTATTCCTCAGGGGATCGCCAACCTGCTGTGGGCCATGGCGAAACTGGTGGACAACGGCCAGGAGCAGACACCAGAGCTCAACGAGGCCGTGGCCGCGTTATTGCCCCGGGTGAACGCACAGAAAGCTAACTTTAAACCACAGGAAATCGCCAACCTGCTGTGGGCCATGGCGAAACTGGTGGACAGCGGGCAGGAGCTAACACCAGGGCTCAACGAGGCCGTGGCCTCGCTGTTGCCCCATGTGAATGCACAGAAAAACCAACTTAATGCCCGGGACATTGCCAACCTGTTGTGGGCCATGGCGAAACTGGTGGAAAACGGGCTGGAGCGAACACCAGGGCTCAACGAGTCCCTGGTCGCGCTGTTGCCCCGGATGAACGCACAGAAAGACCAATTTAATGTCCAGGATATCGCCAACCTGCTGTGGGCCATGGCGAAACTGGTGGACAACGGGGAGTGGACACCAGGGCTCAACGAGGCCGTGGCCGCCCTGTTGCCCCTCGTGAACGCACAGAAAGACCAATTTAACGCCCAGGGCATTTCCAACCTGTTGTGGGCCATGGCGAAACTGGTGGAAAACGGGCTGGATCGGACACCAGGACTCAACGAGGCCCTGGCCGCGCTGTTGTCCCGGGTGAACGCACAGAAAGACCAATTTAATGTCCAGGATATCGCCAACCTGCTGTGGGCCATGGCGAAACTGGTGGACAACGGACAGGAGTGGACACCGGGTCTCAAAGAGGCTGTAGCTACAATGTTACCCCATGTAAGCGCACAGAAAAAACAATTTATTCTTCAGCATATTGCCAACCTGCTGTGGGCCATGGCGAAACTGGTGGGCAACGGGCAGGAGCGGACACCAGGACTCAACGAGGCCGTGGCAGCGCTATTGCCCCAAGTGATCGCACAGAAAGCTAACTTTAAACCACAGCAAATCACCAACCTGCTGTGGGCCATGGCGAAACTGGTGGACAACGGGCAGGAGCGGACACCAGAGCTCAACGAGACCATGGCCGCGTTGTTGCCCCACGTGAGCGCACAGAAAGCCAACTTTACACCACAGGGTATTGCCAATCTGCTGTGGGCCATGGCGAAACTGGTGGACAACGGGCAGGAGTCGACACCAGAACTCAACAAGGCCGTAGCCGCGCTGTTGCCCCACGTAAACACACAGAAAGCTAACTTTAACCCACAGCATATCGCCAACCTGCTGTGGGCCATGGCGAAACTGGTGGACAACGGGCAGGAGAGGTCACCAGAACTCAACAAGGCCGTAGCCGCGCTGTTGCCCCACGTAAACACACAGAAAGCTAACTTTAACCCACAGCATATCGTCAACCTGCTGTGGGCCATGGCGAAGCTGGTGGACAACGGGCAGAAGTCGACACCAGGACTCAACGAGGCCCTGGTCGCGCTGTTGTCCCGGGTGAACGCACAGAAAGACCAATTTAATGTCCAGGATATCGCCAACCTGCTGTGGGCCATGGCGAAACTGGTGGACAACGGGCTGGAGCAGACACCAGCGCTCAACGAGGCTGTGGCAACGCTGTTGCCTCACGTGAACGCACAGAAAGACCAATTTACTCCTCAGCACATCGCCAACCTGCTGTGGGCCATGGCGAAACTGGTGGGCAACGGGCAGGAGTGGACACCAGAGTTCAAAGCGTCCGTGGCCGCGCTGTTACCACATGTGAGCGCACAGAAGGCTAACTTTAAACCACAGGGTATCGCCAACCTGCTGTGGGCCATGGCGAAACTGGGTGAACTCGTTGAGCTGAACGTGGTTACCTCTATCTTCAAATCGCTTGTCCACAAAATCAGTGAAAACCCTCAGTTCTCTCAGCAAGATATATTAATGTCTCTCTGGGGCGTAATGGTATGCTGTGCCAGGTTGTCTCTGGTCTCCAATGCCAATAAAAACAACGTGCTTGAAAAGCACATGGATGACCTGTTTACTCGCCTGAAAAATACCCCCCCGGACAATGAAAAGGATCAACGCGTCATTGCCATGGCCGCCAGTTGGCTTGGCAGACCGTGTCCGATCGCCCCCCATTACCAGACAACCATTTCAAAACCTCAATCCGACTTCCGCAATCAACTCCAATCATGTATGCCCTCTTTGAAGATTGAAGAAGAAAAGAGTTTGAACTCATTACCTCCGGTTGACCTGTTACTGCCAGATCACAACATGGTGATTGAAATTCAGGGACCGTTTCATTACGTGAGTAACGATTTCAAAACCCGGAATGGTTCAACTCTGCTTAAAATTGCTCTGCTGCAAAAATCAGGATTTGAGGTCATTGAAATCCCGATTAACACGCTTTGGAGCTCGGATTCAATAAAACGATGTATTGATCAAATAAAGACCAGGATAAACACCCAACCAAAAGGGCATGGCTCTGAATCATTTAACAATCCAGAGTAGTTGTTCTTCTCCAACCACTGGCGTTTATAGACAGTTCAGCAAAATGAACTTCTGAGCAGAACCGCAGTCTGCTTGTTATATTTTCATGAATTAATGAAATATAATTATGGATAGAAGTTCTGCTGGTATCAGTGGTAAATACGCAAGATCAGATAATTATTATAACCGACCGGATGGCCATGCCACTTCTTCAGGACGTGGACGATATAGACATGCCACAGTCAGACAATGGGATCATCCCCCCCGCACTGCGCCGGGTCGCAATGAATTTTACCATTCTTCTGGCACACGTTCTTCTCAACATCTACAGGGGCGTTCAGTAAACCCTGCTCAGGATTTTAATGCCCTCATCAAACAGGAAATAATGGATGATCTGT
>NZ_JBLYNS010000256.1:0-3963 GCF_049310205.1 Endozoicomonas sp. ALC013
GACGAAGAAGCAGGAATTTTTAGACCAATTTATCGCAACCGAAGCAGGACAGTCTTAAGTCCGACAGGCTCCTGGATGGGGCTATAGCAGTATTTAAGTGTGGTGCCGTGTGCACCTGAAAAAGTGAGTGATATAGGGCAATGTTTGAAGTCAATCCCATTAAGGAGCGTATCAAGGACCTGAGAGCGCGTACTGACGTGCTTAGGGGGTATCTTTGACTACGCTCACAAGAGTGAGCGGTTGCAGGAAGTAGAACGGGAGCTGGAAGACCCGAACGTCTGGAACGATCCGGAGTACGCCCAGAAGCTGGGCAAGGAGCGTTCCACCCTGGAAGCGATTGTTTCCACCATTGAAGAGCTGACCAGTGGCCTGGGGGATTCTGAAGAACTGCTGGAAATGTCGGTAGAAGAAGAAGACGAAGAAGGTGTCCAGGGCGTTGTGGATGAGCTTGATGAGCTGGCCCGGAAACTGGAAGTACTTGAATTTCGTCGTATGTTCTCCGGTGAAATGGATCCTAACAGCGCCTTTCTGGATATTCAGGCCGGTTCCGGCGGTACTGAGGCCCAGGACTGGGCCAATATGCTGCTGAGAATGTACCTGCGCTGGGGTGAGGCCAACGGTTTCAAAACGGACATCATTGAAGTCTCTGCCGGTGAAGTGGCAGGGATCAAATCGGCAACGGTTCAGTTTAACGGGGATTATGCGTTTGGCTGGCTGAGAACGGAAATCGGCGTTCATCGCCTGGTGCGTAAATCCCCGTTTGATTCCGGTAATCGTCGCCATACCTCCTTTGCTTCCGTCTTCGTTTCTCCTGAGATTGATGACAATATTGATATTGAAATCAATCCGGCGGATCTGCGTATTGATACCTACCGTTCCAGTGGTGCCGGTGGACAGCACGTCAACACCACCGATTCCGCCGTGCGTATTACCCACGGGCCAACGGGAATTGTTGTACAGTGTCAGAATCAGCGTTCCCAGCACCAGAATAAAGACAAGGCCATGCAGCAGCTGAAGGCCAAGCTTTATGAGATGGAGATGCAAAAGAGAACGGCGGAGTCTCAGGCGATGGAAGATTCCAAGTCGGACATCGGCTGGGGTAGTCAGATTCGCTCCTATGTACTGGATGACTCCCGTATTAAGGATCTTCGTACCGGGGTAGAAACCCGGAATACCCAGTCTGTGCTGGATGGTGACCTGAACAAGTTCATTGAGGCGAGCCTGAAAAAAGGCCTGTAACTGGAAGAATATTTTATGTCTGAAGAACATTTTTTGTCGCAACAGGCGCAGGCAGAAAAGGCTGCTGAAGCCCATGAAGAGAACCGCCTGGTTACCCTGCGCCGGGAGAAACTGGCGGCCATTCGCGCAAAAGGGGTGGCATTTCCCAATAAATTCCGTCGTGATTCGCTGGCTGGCGATCTTCAGGAGCAGTTCAAGGATCATGACAAGGCTGCCCTGGAAGGCCTGAACCACCCTGTTAAAGTGGCTGGCCGTATCATGTTGAACCGTGGCGCGTTCATGGAACTGCAGGATATGTCTGGCCGTATCCAGCTCTATGTGAACCGCAAACAGCTGCCGAAAGAGACCCTGGATGCCATCAAGACCTGGGACCTGGGGGATATTATCGGTGTAGAAGGTGCTGTCCAGCGCTCTGGCAAAGGCGACCTTTACGTTGATATGAGTGCTGTCCAGCTGCTGACCAAGTCTCTGCGCCCACTGCCTGAAAAGCACAAAGGCCTCACCGATACCGAGCAGCGATACCGTCAGCGCTATGTTGACCTGATTACCAGTGAACACTCCCGGGAAACCTTCCGGATCCGTTCCAGAATCATTCAGGGTATCCGTAACTACTTCCTGGGTCAGGACTTCATGGAAGTGGAGACGCCGATGCTACAGGTGATTCCCGGTGGTGCCACGGCCAGACCGTTTGTGACCCATCACAACGCGCTGGATATCGATATGTACCTCCGTATCGCTCCGGAACTGTACCTGAAGCGTGTGGTCGTTGGTGGTTTTGAACGGGTATTTGAGATTAACCGGAACTTCCGCAATGAAGGGCTGTCTACTAGACATAACCCGGAATTTACAATGATCGAGTTCTATCAGGCTTACGCGGATTATACCGACATGATGGATCACACTGAAGCCATGCTGAAACAGCTGGCTCAGGACGTTCTGGGTAAAACTGAGTTCGAGTACCAGGGGCAGATGATCGATTTTGGCAAGCCGTTTGCGCGGATGTCGGTATTTGAATCTATCTTGCATTTCAACCCGGATCTTGATGCCGCTGATATTGACAACCTGGAGTCAGCCACACAGGTTGCCGGTAAACTGGGCATTGATGTGAAGCCGATCTGGGGGCTTGGCAAGGTTCAGATGGAAATCTTTGATGAAACGGTGGAACATCACTTGCTTAACCCTACCTTCATCACGGATTACCCGACCGAAGTGTCGCCTCTGTCCCGTAAAAATGACGACAACCCATTTGTTACTGAGCGCTTTGAGTTCTTTGTGGGGGGTCGGGAAATCGCTAATGGCTTCTCTGAGTTGAATGACTCAGAAGACCAGGCTGAGCGCTTCAGACAACAGGTAGCAGAAAAGGATGCCGGGGACGATGAGGCAATGCATTACGATGCAGACTATATCAATGCTCTTGAATACGGTCTGCCACCCACTGCCGGAGAAGGTATTGGTATTGACCGGCTGGTAATGCTGTTTACGGATGCGCCGTCCATCAGGGATGTGTTGTTGTTCCCTCACATGCGTCCTCAGTAGATATTGACGCGGGAGTAATTGTGCTTAAGTTTGTACTTGTCAAATATGTGAATCGACGATGCAGGTATCATTTGCATTGGTTATATGAACCTGCCGTTTGGTTACCGTATTAGTAATTACCTGCTTAACTCAGTTATTTTCTGAGTCGCTGATAGTTCAGGATTGACGACATGAGCAGGCCAAGCCTGCTCATGTAGTATCCGGGAGCCTGAAGTTGAGTCGATGCGCTTTGCTGGTGAAGCCAGGAGTTTGCCATACGCCCGGTCTGATCGGTCTATAAGGATATGGGGAGTACTCCAGGTATGGCGGTCTGATAACCCTGAATAGTGGCAGGGCCGGTTTTCATACGTATGGTTGATTTCTGTACTAAGATGCTTGTTCAAGCGACGGTACTGGACGAACGCTATAAAACAATCAGGCAACTGTAAGGCAGTCTTAATATGGTCTCAACAATGGATTCCTCATCAGAAGGCATGAAAAGCTCTGGTAAGCACGACAGTGATATGAAACTGAAATACCAGGGGCGAAAAACCAGTCGTGCCAATAGTGAACAGCGTCGTCGTACAATTCTTGAGGCGGCATTAAGAATCGTTGTCAGAGATGGAGTCAGGGGTGTCCGTCATCGTGCTGTTGCCAAGGAAGCCAATGTTCCTCTTTCTGCAACCACCTATTATTTCAAAGACATTACGGATCTGATCACTGACACCTTCACTCTGTTTGTGGAGATGGGGGCCCAGAAGTTCAAGGCGTACTGGGAAGAGTCTGACAGTATGCTGAAAATGGCCATGAAAGAGCTTGTACCATCGGACCAGGCCAGTCGTCAGGTATTTGCTGACCGGATCAGTGATCTTGCTATTGAGTATGTTCTGATTCAGCTGGCAGAGCATCGTGACTACCTGATCGCAGAGCGTGCTTTCCAGCAGGAATGCCTGCGAAACGAAAACCTGAGGCCCATTGCCTTCAGTCACCAGAAGTTCTTTCTCGACAGTCTCAAAACATTCTTTGCAAAAATCGGCTCTAACCATCCTGATATTGATGCTGAACTATTTGGCAGTATTATCATTCATGTTGAGTACCAGGGATTAATTGCAGGTTTTGAAGACGAAACAACAGTGGACAGGCTCCGGGTAATGCTCAAGCGTCAAATAGAGTTGATGCTGGGTGTATACAGTTAGGAATTGCCTTTTT
>NZ_JBLYNS010000257.1:0-3909 GCF_049310205.1 Endozoicomonas sp. ALC013
ACAGGCTTGCCGGAGAGATGGCTGTCCAGCTGGCGACGTTTGCGCGAGTCACCATGGCACTGCGGGATCTCCCCTTCCAGGAAAACCTCCGCATAGGCATCGGGCTCTTCGAATATATCGACAAAATCAGTGGGGAAACGCTCCCGGTTTTCCAGTCCCCCCAGATTGGCCAGGTACTCGGCTTTCTCAATCTGGACGAGCTGGTTGACAGCGTTCATATCGCCACTAGCCACCACTGCGGGCGGCAAGGTGAACTCATCATCGGCGACGGTGGTATTGCCGATGATCTGCAACAGGTGACGATCAACCTGTGGCGGGCGCAGATCATTATCGTCGTCATGGTTATCCAGATAGTTCGCCAGCCCCTGGAGAACGTCCCGGAACGTTGTGGACAACCCGAACGTGGCACTGAACAAACCATTGACCGTGGCAACCATGCCCTGGGCGTTAAATCCCTGGAAAACCGGCGACTCTGCCGCCTCCTCCAGGGGGAACCCGGTGGCTTTGATCATATTGAAACGGGCTGCACCGTACTGTGAATACATGTTCAGGAACTGGTTGACCAGATCATCGATCATGGCCTCCCGGGTGGGATTCTCGCCGCTCGTATTTGGCCCCATGGTCAGGCTATGAGAGGCATCATACCGAATACACCGATCGACCCGGATGAGGAGCCTCTCGAACGTGCTCATGAGTGCCCGTTCTATAGTCTGCAGGCCCTGAGCACAGCACACCAGTCGTTCCAGCGACCATTGCTGGTATATCCAGCCATTGTGGATGAGGGTGTTATCACTCTCCTCGATGTCCTGCACTGCCCGGGTATTGGCCCTCTCGATATTGCTGATGCGCTGGCTAAAGGCCTGGTAGGCCTGCGTGGCACGGTCGGCATACAGTTTCAGCAGTTTTTTCCCTGCTACAGTGATTCGGGGGGCCTGGTTTGCAGCCCGCTCCAGCAGTTCGCTCAGCGCCGAAGTGTCGGCCAGCCCCTGCTCCCTGGTCGGGCAGGGAAGCTGCTCGCCATACAATTGATTTTGCACATCAGTCGTATTGTCAAACACGTCTCTGAACATCGCGAAACGCTCATCCCTGAGTGGTCGCGTGTTACAGAAGTAGGCATCGCGCTCGGCCAGGATGATTTTATCGATCACCGCCACATCCCTGGGGTTCAGCATGGGTAGCGACAAGTTAAACTGATCGTTCCCTACCCGAACATTTCCCACTATCCTCTGCAATGCCGTATCAGGCTGCGGGGGGCGCATATCGTTGGCACCATCCCGGTGCCAGTGACCATCATGAGTCAGAGTGCTCTCAAGCGTCAGCAGCACCTTCCGGATGGGGTTTGACATCATCCTTCCCGATCTCCACGCCGATCTCACCAGCAACCCGGCAAGGGCCTCGACAATGGCCCCGGCATTGTACCCCCGGAAGCGATCATCCGCTGCCGCCTCGCCCCCGAATCCGGTGGCATTGACCATGTCATAACGGGCAGCGCTGTAGAGCCCATACAGGTTCCGGAACTGGTTGGCCAGATTATTGATGATTGGCGCTTCGGGCAAGAGCCTGATCGGTCCCGTATGGTTGGGTGACTCCTTCTTGTAGCTGAGGTACTGCTCCGCAGTACTGCTCATGTTAAGGAAGCTGTCCCGGAACTGCCTTTCCAGTGTCTCCAGCAAGTTGACGCAGCACACTTGTCGTTTTTGCGGCCAGGTAATTGAGTCTGAATCCACCGCTGGTATGGCTGCCATAATCTGCCGATTCTGCTGCTTTATGTCACCGGCCTGACGGTCATAACTGTCATAGATTGCCTTGGTCTGGTCGGAATACCCCTTCAGCAGTTTCCGCTGGGTCGGGGTGAAGTGCGGCGTATGAGAACCGGAAGGCAGCGGCGGCTGTCCAAGGTCCGCATACCGTTTCAACCGCTTTCTGTCCTGTGGACCAACCTGTTCCTGGAGGCTTTCAGTGCCTGGGGAGGAGGAGGTCGCAACCGGCTCGGCAGGCGTACTGGATACGGCCATATGCCGGGAGGTGTCGGTTTCAGCACCGTCGGTGGCAGACGGTGATGGGAGTGTTGCGGTGGAAGTGGTTTGTGCGGTAGACGACGAAGCTATTTTTAGCGATGTTGACGGTTCTTTCGTCATCTCTGATAAGCCTGCTGATGCCTCGGTGGTCTTAATCGACGAACTAATTTCCAGTGAGATCCGAGCCAAAGTGCTGGATGACGATGCCTGAGTGTCTGCCATTATTGCAGCAGTGCTTGAATGAATTGACTTTGTCCGACTAAACAAGTCTGAAGATCTGGCAGGCTGAATCAAATGGCTGGTTTGATCCTGGCTACTCAGTTTATTAAGGGTCGTCGTCCCTGTCTTTTTATTATTAGTCACCTGCCGTGAGTGAAACGCACTGGTTTTATCAGCACGATCAGGAACTTCTGTATCAGGAAAACCTGAATGGTGACTGGTTAGCTCAGATGGTTTAACCGAAACTTGAACATGCATGGCTTAATTAACCCGTCAGTTGACTTATATTCTTTCAGATTTAGTGGAAAAATATCTAACTTTATGTAGTTTGCAAATATTTGAGAGAAAAAAAGTATACAGTCCAAGGGTGACAAATAAGGATTGTTGATTATTGTCGTTTTTAGTATTTGAGCGGCTGATTAATATTCAACCCCATCTTGAGACACAACGAGATACAACTTTTCTGTTATTTCTGTTATTTAATTTGAACGGGTGGTTTGACAATTTCGATGCCACTGATCACGCCTTGCTCCATGTCGATGCAATATCAGGAAAACCTTAGTATCAAACAGTTTATCCAGCTTAAACTGGTTTAAAATTAGTACGACGATATCATGCATTCTCTCTAATTTTGAAAAACATATTGTCTTTCTGGCTAAACGCTTGATCCAGGTTATGAAATTCAAAATTTTACGCTCTATTTTTTGAGCATTTTTCTTTCCAACTAAATGCGATGCGTATTTTCATCGAGATGACGCTCACAGGCTTCCCAATCATCCGTATAAAATGCCAGGATTAACTTGGAATAAGCCTTTTTCTTTTTTTAAATGTATTTATTACTGTTTTTTTATTGATTCCCAAAACCCTGCTTGTATCTCTAATACCACTTCCATTAATTGCCATTTCGGCAACCTGTTTTTTAATACCAGGCTCGTAAGCTTTATAGCGATATTCAGGTATAAAGGCTTTGGTTCCACATTCATCATTACCACAACGTGGAATACCTTCGTTAAACCGCAGTCTGAACAAACTCCTCCACTTCGGTTTGCAGCCGCGCCGCTATTTCCGCCTGTCGTTGCCAGTCAGGTACTGCCTTGCCATTCAGTGACCCCAAACTGCCCAGCGCCACCTGGGTAATGATCTCTTCTTGCAGGTCACTATCCAGTGTGTGGTTGATAAAATACTGTGGCAACTGCTCGGCGACTTCCGCCTTTATGGTTTTATAAGCACTGAGCATATCGGTTATTGTGCCCTGGTCGTACTGGTGCTGCTGGAACACTGGCGGCTGTGCGCACTCTTCTGGCTGTGTGCACTCTGCTGCCTCCTGGCAGGATCGCTGGCTGGCATTGTCCCGGGTTGGCAGCAGGTCAACAATGTGTGCCACCAGTTGTTGTGCCTCGTCGTATTGCCTGGTCACCTTGCCAGCACTGACCATCGACATCAGCTTCAGGCGGTTCATGCCCTCTTCCTGGACCCCCATCTTGCTGTCGTACAGAGCGGTGAAGCGTTGCCAGGCACTCTGGCTGTCTCTGGGAGCCGGATCATCCCACTGGGGTTCCAGTCCAAAACAGTCGGGCATCGTCGTCAGTGACTGGATGGCCTGTTGCTGTTGCTGGTCCGACAGCGCGAAGAAGGATGCCCGGGCCGAACCATAATCACCGGCTTCCAGCTG
>NZ_JBLYNS010000258.1:0-3906 GCF_049310205.1 Endozoicomonas sp. ALC013
CTTCAGCAGTTGATCACCCCTGAGCCATGGCTGCTGGGATTGCTTTCGTTGGAATGCGACACCAATCCTGAAAACCGCGGTTAGATATTTCTGGAGACTGCGGTGAACCTGCCTTTGGTCCAGCCCTAAAAAAAGGGCCGGTATTCACAAAATACCGGCCCCTTCGCTTGCAAGGGTTCGCCTTAAAACAAATGCTGATTAACAGCTTCTGACAACCGCGAAGTCCGCAAGGTCCGCCATAGCACTGCGATACTTGCCTTCTGGCAATAAGTTCAGGCAACGTTTTGCTTTGGCTGTGTATTCCCGGGCTTTAGCCGCAGTGTACTGAAGTGCTCCACAGCTGCGAACCGCTTCCACAACGGCTGCAATATTGTCCCGGCCGCCTTGCTCAATCGCTTCCCTTACCAGCGCCTTTTGTTCACTGGTGCCATGTTTCAGGGTGTAAATCAGCGGTAATGTCGGTTTGCCTTCTGCCAGATCATCCCCGAGGTTTTTACCCATGGTTTCCGTATCGCCCTCATAGTCCAGCAGATCATCCACCAGCTGGAAGGCAATGCCGAGGTAATTACCGTAGTTAGCCATATCTTTTTCCAGTTCCGGGCTGGCTTTGCTCAGCACAGCGGCCGTCTGGCTGGAGGCCTGGAACAGCATGGCGGTTTTGCAGCGGATGACTTCCATGTAGTCATCTTCGGTAACATCAGCATCATTGATGTTCATCAGCTGCATAACCTCACCCTCGGCAATGACATTGGTGGCGTCCGCCAGAATATGCAGCAGCTTGAAGCTCTCCAGCCCTACCATCATCTGGAATGCGCGGGAATAGAGAAAATCACCCACCAGAACGCTGGGCGCGTTGCCCCACAGGGCATTCGCCGTGTCTCTGCCGCGGCGCATGTCTGACTGATCCACCACGTCGTCATGCAGCAGGGTGGCAGTGTGCAGGAATTCAATAATGGCGGCCAGTGGTACGTGGTTGCAGTCATTGTAACCACAGGCCCGGGCAGTCAGCAGTACCAGCAATGGGCGTAGCCGCTTGCCACCGGACTTAATGATGTATTCACTGATTTTGCTGACCAGGGCGACGTCAGAGTGCAATTGATCGTGAATGCACTCGTTCACCCTGCGGAAATCGTCGTGGACTGCGATCTGAAAAGAGGCTTGTTGTTTGTCCGGCATCTGGCTTATTTGGTGGGGCGAAATTGGGCATCGTATTTAGTGCTACTGCAACTGTCAATAGCAGCCGGTGATGAAGGCATTAATACAGGGTCTTTGCGGGGTGCCTACTTATTTCAGTGAAACAGGCAGCAGACCTGCTGACCCCTTTCACCGGGCAGGGCAGGATAAAATGCCAACAGGTCTTGCCAGTGAGGCTTGACTCCCTTAAAATTTGCGCCCCTATCTGAGAATCCGGTGCGGTGTGCCGCTTTGTCATGGATTGCTGATTAATAGCTGGTTTCAGCTGCCCTTCAGCTCATGAGGTGCCGCCCATCCCTGATGGTAACTGAAAGGCCGTACTGGTCTTGTTGGAGCCATCAGCTTCTTTAATAGCCATCAGCTTCTTTAATAGCTGTCAGCTGCAAAAGAAGTGGTTTTTAGATAGCTAAAAATTCCACCATGCCTTTCCAGGGCCGGTGGATGCCTTTGACAAAGAGGCTCTTAAGGATTTTCGGAGATCAAATCATGTACGCAGTTATCAGAACTGGTGGTAAGCAGTACCGCGTTACCGAAGGAGAAATCCTGAAGGTAGAAAAACTGAGCAACGCCGCTGGCGAAAGTCTGGAAATCAACGACGTTCTGCTGATCGCCAATGGCGAAGAACTGAAAGTTGGTGCTCCAGTGGTTGAAGGTGCCAAGGTTACTGCTGAAGTTATCAGCCACGGCCGTGGTCCAAAAATCAAGATCATCAAGTTCAAGCGTCGTAAGCATCACCGCAAGCAGATGGGCCATCGTCAGTGGTTCACTGAGCTGAAGATCACCGGAATTGCCGGTTAATTATTGCTGACAGGTTTTTTTAACCTGTTGATTACTTCTAAGGACGGTCTCTGGTGTGGTAGCTGGCGGCAGGTCCGGGATAAAAGGAGAGCAAGATGGCTCACAAAAAAGCTGGCGGTAGTACCCGCAACGGTCGCGATTCAGAAAGTAAACGCCTTGGTGTCAAAATCTTTGGTGGTCAGGCTATCCAGGCGGGTGCCATCATCGTTCGTCAGCGTGGTACCAAGTTCCACGCTGGTGCTAACGTAGGCATCGGTAAGGACCACACCCTGTTCGCCAAGGCCGACGGTAAAGTCGTGTTTGAAGTGAAGGGTCCTAAAAAGCGCAAGTATGTCAGCGTAGCTGCTGCATAATGGCGTTCGGGCTGTCAGTGATTATCTGATGATTGCTGACGGCTCACCCTGAAAGCCCCGCTATCGCGGGGCTTTTGTTTATCTATTGACCGGACAGTGCCTACAGGTAAGCCCTGACATCTATTAAGGGTTTACCTGCAGGCATTGGCAGATGACTGGTTACGCTGCAATTATGGTTGCAGGAGAGTGGCGCAATGAAGTTTGTAGATGAAGCGACAATCACGGTTCAGGCGGGTAAAGGTGGTAATGGCTGCCTGAGCTTTCGCCGTGAAAAATTTATTGAAAAAGGTGGCCCCGATGGTGGCGACGGTGGTGATGGTGGCAGCATCTATGTGATTGCTGACAACGACCTGAATACCCTGGTGGATTACCGCTACCAGAAGCACTACCAGGCACAGAACGGTGAGCCGGGTCGTGGCCGTAACTGTACCGGTGCCAAAGGTACGGATATCGAGCTGAAAGTGCCGGTGGGCACCACGGTTGTGGATAACGAGACGGAAGAGGTTATCTGCGATCTGACCCATGTTGGTGAGCGCGTCAAGGTCGCCCAGGGTGGCTTTCACGGGTTGGGGAATACCCGTTACAAATCCAGTGTTAACCGTGCGCCGAGACAGACCAGCCCGGGTTCTGAAGGCGAGCGCCGGGATCTGCGCCTTGAGCTTAAGGTGATTGCCGATGTAGGCCTGCTCGGTATGCCCAATGCGGGCAAGTCTACGTTTATTCGTGCCGTATCCCAGGCTCGGCCAAAGGTGGCTGATTATCCATTTACTACCTTGGTTCCAAATTTGGGCGTGGTGGCGGTGGATCGTCATCGTGGCTTTGTTATTGCCGATATTCCCGGTCTGATTGAGGGCGCTGCTGAGGGTGCTGGCCTCGGTATTCGTTTCCTCAAGCATTTGGCCCGATGCCGTATTCTGCTGCACCTTGTTGATGTGGCACCTTATGATGACACCGATCCGGCGGAGTCTGCCAAGGCAATTATTCATGAGTTAGAACAGTTCAGTGAAACCCTGGCGAACCGGGATCGCTGGCTGGTGTTGAATAAAGTCGATTTGCTGCCCGACGATCAGCGCGAAGCTGTCTGCCAGCATATTATCAAGGAGCTGAACTGGACCGGCCCTGTTTACCAGACATCCGCTATTGCTGGTCTGGGCACCGGGATTCTTTGTCAGAACATCATGAGCTTTATCGAAGAGCGCGCGCTGGAACAAAGTGAAGATGAAGAGCTGGCCAGACAGGAAGAAGAGCAGCTGAGCAAGATGGAATCTGAGGCGCGCATGCGTATGCGGGAGCTGGCCGAAGAGCGTCGTGCTCGTCGGGCGGCAAAAAAAGCGGCGGATAACGATGACGACGATGATGATGACGATCACGATGTCGAGGTCTTCTACGTATGAGTGAACGCAACCGCTTGCAGGCAGCCCGGCGCTGGGTGATCAAAATTGGCAGTGCGCTGTTAACCAATGAAGGTCAGGGCCTGGATCTTGATCGTATGGACGCCTGGGTGACGCAGATGTGCCAGCTGCGTGATCAGGGCGTGGAGGTTGTGCTGGTCTCTTCCGGT
>NZ_JBLYNS010000259.1:0-3847 GCF_049310205.1 Endozoicomonas sp. ALC013
ATACACAAGATCAGGTAATAATTACAATCAACCGAATAACCATGCCCCTTCTTCAGGGCGTGGGCGATATAGACATGCCACAGTCAGACCATGGGATAATTCCCCACGCACGGCACCGGGCCGCAATGAATTTTACCATTCTTCTGGCACACGCTCTTCTCAACATCTACAGTGCCGTTCAGTAAGCCCTGCTCAAGATTTTAATGCCCTCATCAAACAGGAAATAATGGATGATCTGTTGAGTAAATCGGATCGTTTCGGTCATCGCTATGATGGGAGAAATCACAGCCTATATGCCAGTTCAATTAAAAAATACACGTCAGCGTATAAAAGACCGTTAAATCGAACAGAACAAAGCCAGCTGATGCGTTTGCTGCAAAATTTTACTGCAGCACGGAGCTGGAATTGGCGAAGCCTGACGACAACACTGCACTCATTTACTTCAGCGGGTGTTTTTACACTTCATAAACCCATGGATGAGCGAGTTAAACTTACTCAGGCTAACTTATTGTCAACGCTATTTGATTCAATCATATTTAACTGCAACCAAAAACCTGAATCCAGGGATATTGATGCCCTGGGAATCGCCAGCCTGCTGTGGGCCATGGCGAAACTGGTGAACAACGGGCAGGAGCAGACACCAGAATTCAACGAGACCGTGGCCGCGCTGTTGCCCCAAGTGGCCGCACAGCAAGACCAGTTTAATGCCCAGGGAATCGCCAACCTGCTGTGGGCCATGGCGAAACTGGTGGACAACGGGCAGGAGCGGACGCCAGAGCTGAACGAGGCCGTGGCTTCGCTGTTGCCCCATGTGAACGCACAGAAAAACCAATTTAATACCCAGAATATTGCCAACCTGCTGTGGGCCATCGCGAAACTGTCGGACAACGGGCAGAAGCGGACACCAGAGCTCAACGAGGCCGTAGCCGTGCTGCTGCCCCACGTGAACGTACAAAAAGCTAACTTTAAACCACAGGGTATCGCCAACCTGCTGTGGGCCATAGCGAAACTGGTGGACAACGGCCAGGAGCAGGCACCAGAACTCAACGAGGCCGTGGCCGCCCTGTTGCCCCACGTGAACGCCCAGAAAGACCAATTTATTCCTCAGGCTATCGCCAACCTGCTGTGGGCCGTGGCAAAACTGGTGGACAACGGTCAGGAGCAGACACCAGAACTCAAAGAGGCTGTGGCTGCGCTGTTGCCACACGTAAACACACAGAAAGCTTGCTTTAAACCACAGGAAATCGCCAGCCTGCTATGGGCCATAGCGAAACTGGTGGACATTGGACAAGAACGGACACCAGAGCTCAACGAGGCCGTGGCCGCCCTGTTGTCCCACGTAAACGCACAGAAAGCTCACTTTAAACCACAGGGTATCGCCAACCTGCTGTGGGCCATGGCGAAACTGGTGGACAACGGGCAGGAGCCGACACCAGAGCTCAAAGAGGCTGTGGCCGCGCTGTTGCCCCACGTGAACGCATACAAAGACCAATTTATTCCTCAGCATATCGCCAACCTGCTGTGGGCCATGGCGAAACTGGTGGACAACGGGCAGGAGCCGACACCAGAGCTAAAAAGGGCCTTGGCCGCGTTGTTGTCCCACGTGAACGCACAGAAAGCTCACTTTAAACCACAGGCTATTGCCAACCTGCTGTGGGCCATGGTGAAACTGATGGACAACGTCCAGGAGCGGACACCAGAACTCAAAGAGACCGTAGCCGCGCTGTTACCCCGCGTGAACGCACAGAAAAACCAGTTTAATGCCCTGGCTATTGCCAACCTGCTGTGGGCCATGGCGAAACTGGTGGACAACGGGCAGGAGCCAACACCAGAGCTCAAAAGGGCCTTGGCCGCGCTGTTGTCCTACGTGAAGGCACAGAAAGCTCACTTTAAACCACAGGGTATCGCTAACCTGCTGTGGGCCATGGCGAAACTGGTGGACAAAGGGCTGGAGCGGACACCAGGTCTTAACGAGGCCGTGGCCGTGCTGTTGCCCCAAGTGAACGCACAGAAAGACCAGTTTATTCCTCAGCATATCGCCAACCTGCTGTGGGCCATGGCGAAATTGGTGGACAAAGGGCTGGAGAAAACACCAGAGCTCAAAGATGCTGTGGCTGCGCTGTTGCTCCACGTAAATGCACAGAAAGACCAATTTAATCCCCAGCATATCACCAACCTGCTGTGGGCCATGGCAAAACTGGTGGACAACAGGTACGAGCAGACACCGGAGCTCAACGAAGCGTTGGCTACGCTGTTGACCTGCGTGAACGGACAAAAAGACCAGTTTAATGCCCTGGCTATTGCCAACCTGCTTTGGGCCATGGCGAAACTGGTGAACAACGGGCAGGAGGCAACACCAGGGCTTAACGAGGCTGTGGTCGCGCTGTTGCACCGGGTGAACGCACAGGACCAATTTAATGCCCAGAGTATTGCCAACCTGCTGTGGGCCACGGCCAAACTGGGTGAACTCGTTGAGCTGACCGTGGCTATCTCTGCGTTCGAATCGCTTGTCTATCGAATCAGTAAGAACCTGCAGTTTTCTCATGAAGAGATATCGATGTCTCTCTGGGGAGTCATGGTATGCTGTGCCAGGTTGGCTCTAGACTCCAACGCCAATAAAAATAACGTGCTTGAAAAGCACATGGATGACCTGTTGACTCGCCTGGAAAATACCTCGCCAGATAATGAAGAGGATCAATCCATCATGATCATGGCCGCAAGTTGGCTTGGCAGATCTTGTCCGGTCGTCCGCCATTACCAGAAAGCAATTTCTTCAAAAACCCAGGCCGACTTCCGCTATCAACTCCAATCATGCATTCCATCTTTGAGGATTGAAGAAGAAAAGAGTCTGAACTCATTACCTCCGGTTGACCTGCTTCTGCCCGATCACAACATTGTGATTGAAGTTCAGGGACCGTCTCATTACCTGGGTCGTGATTTTAAAACCAGGAATGGTTCGACTCTGCTTAAAATCGCACTGCTGCAAAAATCAGGATTTGAGGTCATAGAGATCCCGGTTAACATGCTTTGGAATCAGGATTTAATGAAACCATACATTGATCAAATAAAGACCAGGATAGGCATCCCCCCACAGGAGCATGGCTCTATATCATTTAATAGAGGGTGGGCAGATGCTGCATACGTGACTGCAGAAGAACATTTAGAAGAGCAAACCAACCCAGCAAAAAAGAAGAAGAGAAGAAGAAAACAAACAGTCAGTAATCGCCTTCTTCCCATCATGACTCAAGGAAACTTTTCCGCACAATGAACTTCTGAGCAGAACAGCGGTCTGCTTTTTATATTTTCATGAATTAATGAAATATAATTATGGATAGAAGTTCTGCTGGTATCAGTGGTCAATACCCAAGATCAGATAACGGTTACAACCAACCGAATGGCCATGCCCCTTCTTCAAGGCGTGGGCGATATAGACATGCCACAGTCAGACAGCGGGATAGTCCCCCGCGCTCTACCCCGGGATGTAATGAATTTCACCATTCTTCAGGCCCATGCTCTTCTCAATATCTAGTGCGCCGTTCTGTCAACCCGACTCAAGATTTTAATGCCCTCATCAAACCAGAAATAATGGATGATCTGGTGAGTAAATCGGGTCGTTTCGGTCATCGCTATGATGGGAGAAATCACGGGCAATATGCCAGTTCAATTAAAAAATACACGACAACTGCTAAAAGACCGTTAAATCGAGCGGAACAAAGCCAGCTGGTACGCTTGCTGCAAAATTTTACCGCAACACGGAGTTGGAATTGGCAAAGCCTGACGACAACACTTAACTCATTTACTTCAGCGGGTGTTTTTACCCTTCATAAACCCATGGATGAGCGAGTTA
>NZ_JBLYNS010000260.1:0-3801 GCF_049310205.1 Endozoicomonas sp. ALC013
GTGCGCTGGCTTACTGACCAGGATGGCACCGCGGCCGGGGTGACATTGAAGGTTGCTGAAGAGTATCTGTCCCGGGCAAATATCCGACGCCAGAAATCCGGTCCGGGAGCATCAGGCTGATTTATTAAATCGTTTTTGGCCAGAACAACCCGGCTGACTGTCGTGCTGATGGGGATGCCATCCAGCCGGGGTGGATTCTCCAACAGCTCATTCAATGAGGCCAGCTGTCTGGGCCTGAGGTTGTCACAATCGAAAATCAGGGTGATGGGCACTGACTGATAAATAAGCCCGGGACGCTCGGTTTTTTGTCCGGGAGCTGGATAATAGTGCAGCCTTCTTAACGGGTGATGATCCAGGTCGTCCGGATGCCGGATAATAAAAAGGAACCCGGTGCCTGTCCTTTGCCGATACCAATGGATCAACACCTCCTTCCCAGCCTTATCATTTTCAGAGTCGAAAAAATGAAACGCATCGCCTACCGGTGATGCCGATTGTTTCAGGTGGCTGATGCAATCTGTGATGGGCGTGATGTTACGGATTGGGCTGGAATGCGCACTATCTGCTAATGCCTGTTGGACTAAATATGACTGCTCATTTTTGACGGGCAAAACCTCAGTTACGAGCATTTTTTTACGGATTTTACTGGGCTGTGGAGGATCGCCTGTAGAATTTGCCAGCCTTTTTTGTGCTTTTACAACAGGATGATCACCGGGCTGAATAGGAAGCATGAAAATAGTACTTTTCTGATAGTAATTGCGGTCCGTCAGTCAATTTGGATGGTGTAAACCGGCAAAAGTTCCTTTGTACTAAGACTCATCTCAATACCCGCCTAAAATAGTTGCATCATGCTCATTGAGCAGTCGTTTCACGGTTCCCAGCGACTCCCGGCAATCCAGGGTAAGACCCGGAGAAAAAATCCCGCTGCCGATCAGGTCGAAACTTTGTCCTGCCGAACTTTCAAAGATGGTTACCCGTTCACGGAAGTTGCCAACGATCAGGACCCGGAATCTTTTCAGGTCTTTACATATCACCGGGGTATATATTTCCGCAGAGCGTTGATCACTGATCAGGCGAATTAACTGTCGGTTATTTTCTGCATCATTGATGTGATCCCCTAAGTTCCCCATGCTCGGGGGCTCAGGGAACTCCTCAATAAACGCTGCTCCGGTCAGTTTGTTGGTGCTTCGCAGGAGGGTGTACAACGCCCTGTCGATCAAAAACCGGGCAGACAGTATCAGGGTATTGGTTTCCTGATAGTACGTTGATTTTTGCGGAAAACAGGGCTCACCACGGATCAGTCGGGCAATATCCGGTTTGCCCCGGGAGGCATGACTCCAAAAAACTTCGGTAGCCGCCACCTGTGGCAATTTTTCCCAGGAGTACAGCAGGGAAAAATGGTCGGCCTCCGGACTGTCGTGGACATTTTTCAGATAGACTTTATCGATGGACTCAAGCCGGAACAGGCGCTGGTATATTCGTTGAGCGATGCCATTATGATCAAAATTTAACCGGATAATGGTCTGCAGGCTTTGCACAGGCAGGACGGGAAAATCATTCGGGCTTTGCAAATACAGTTGCCAGGCAAACTCCGACCACTCACAGAAAAGACGTCTTTCGGGAGACCGCTCATCGGTTGACCTGATGAGCATACAGTGGCTCCAATCGATAATGGCTTTTTTTTCCGGGGGGGCCAGGGTGGCAAAATGGTCAATGGCATGTCGGGCCGCCAGCAAATATTGTTCCGATACCCAATCACAGGCAATTTCCATGGCAAAGACATAACGTTCGCGGCTTGGTGATATTTTGTAAGTTCGTTCTGATAGTAAATCCCTGAACATGGGGATAGGGCGGAAATTTTTTCGGAACTTTTCCAGAAAGGTGTCCTGGATTTGTTTTATCGCCTCTTGGGGTAATTCAGATTGAGTACACTTGTGTTGCTGGAGCAGAGAAGCGGCCAGTGACAATATCCCCTTCCAGCCATCAGCGGCTCCGTCCTGAGCGTAAGGCGAATTGACGGGTGCCACTGGCGCTGACTTGAAAATATTGTGCCATTCCGGCTCTGATGAATAACTGAAAGTGGAGCTGCCAGCGCCCCCTAAATCACAAAGTCGCCACCCATTGCCGGATCTGACCTCAACGAAAGCATGTGAGCCCGATCGTACTATACGGGCTTCAATACCCCAGTAAAGACAGAGTAATTGAAACAGAAACCCACGATGGCGGCAGGTTCCCTGTTGTTCCTGCAACAATTGCTTGGCCAGGTTGATGCCGGTTTCGTCAAAAGGACGATCGTAAGAAAATGCCCTGAACCAATCGACAAGGGCCAGTAGCCGTTCGGACAGATTGTCTATCTGCCCTATTTCCCGCAACTTCCGGTATCCCGGAAAGTGAGCAGGATCCCCGCTGAACACCTCCTGATCCAGATGCACTTTGATCAGCGGAGGGCACCGCAGGGGCTGTGTGTTAATGGGATCATTAGCCGTTAACGGCTGAAAATAAGTCAGATCGGGCTTAATAATAAAATCCACCGTCACCGGTTCCGAGAGTCCGGAACGAAGAAAGTATTGGTCGGTGCTCCTATCCAGTGCCAGCTGCGTCTGTTTCGGAATGGACCTCAAACCGGTCAACCGGTCGTTGGGGGTCAGCGATGGCAATAATTGCCAATTGTGGCCCGGTTTCAGTGTCATGCGCCCGGGGGTTTCGCCGGTTTTCAGATAGGTTCGCCCGGTTAACAGGGGCAAAAGCTTGCTCTGATCCATGAGACGCATTGGTAAAGGGCTTTCAACTAATGTCTGGTCAGTGGTCACATCGGCTGTGAACAGCTTCAGTCTGTACAGATGGGGATCCCATTTACCGGGAAAAAACCGGGTTGCATGAAAGTTGCCAGACACACCAGGGAGCAGGCCCAGACTGAAAGCCTGCGGTAATACAGTGGCCGACCTGCTGGAAGATCCCTTTTCTGATGACTGTACAAGAATATAGGGCCACTTAAATGTGCTTGTACGCTTTTCCAGATAGGGTTGCCACTCCCGGCTCAGACCCTCAGGCCAGCAATCCATGGAGGTTCTGCCCAATCGATCGGCCGCCAGCAGCAGCTGCGGCAACGTCAGTTCAAGGGGAATGCGTTGCTGTCGGAAATCATCGTTAAGGGCACTGGCGCAATCGGTCAGCCACCGACTCAGATCCTCAGATACCCCAATGGCTTGTAGCCTGAGCCGATAGTCATCCCGGGTATCATGGTGGATATGAACGCCGGTAAATCGGCTGGTCAATGATGGCGGGAATGCCGTCCGTCCGGGATAGGTGGGCGGATTAACGGTACCAATCAATTTGAACCCGGCCTTGTGAGGCAGCGGCAGGCGGTCATTGAGAAACTCTTCCAATGGCCCGGAAGGAATAATATTGAGTTCACTGACCACCAGCACCTCACCCAGACGCCAGGCGCGGTTAAAGGCCTGCACAAACTGGTTAAACTGGTCCGGAGCTCCATTGAGGTGCTGATAGCCTCTACCGGTTTGCTGTTGCCAGGTGGTCAGGGTCAGCAGTAACAGGGCATCCTTACCCCACCCGGCAATACCTTCCACCACCATGGCAACTCTTCCCGGTTCCCTGAGTTGCAGAAATTGCCAACAGGTTTTTATGTACTCTCTGGTGGCCGGAGTATCGATGACCAGTGGCGTCGATTGCTTTTTGTTCACCTGTGCCAACTGTCCGAAAAACTGTGTGAAGGCCCGCTGGTGCTGGTCCAGCAATGAAGGGTCCACCTTGCCGGAACTGTGCCGGTAATCCCTGAGTGCTTGC
>NZ_JBLYNS010000261.1:0-3783 GCF_049310205.1 Endozoicomonas sp. ALC013
AGCGATATTTACAGTCTTCTAATGTGCGCAGGGCTTTATTCTGAAAGCAACCACATCAACCTACGCCCACCCAAAGCCTGCTGACCGGGTTCGCCAGCAAACCGTTTCAAGCAGGGGTCCTGACCGCAACGGAAGTACATTTAATGGCAAAAGAGTCTCGAACCATCAATCCCACAGGGGTATAGCCCCACCCCGGGATGATCCCAAAGGTATTGAGGAGGCTTTTTGGAAAAAGCAACCATTACAGGGACGGCAAGTCACCCCCGCTGTGGTGCTGAACGCCTATGGAAAAGATAGAACCTCTCTCAGAGGTGGCTTTTTTCTGTCAAAACTGTGCTTACAGAACATTCTACTCAATCGCAGAAAAGTGACCCCGGATCAGGTCATCCAGGAATTCACCCGGAAGCCAGATCGAAATAAGTATCTGGTGGCGATCACGCGCTTCAAAGCAGAATGTTGTCAGAAAGGCCTGCTGTTGAAAGGTCGGCGGATCTCACCGGATGAGGTGGTTAACGAGTTTCAGGTCGCCCGGGCAACACTGGAGCTGGCTCGCTTTATGGAAGAATGTTGTCTGAAGGGTCTGCCGTTAAAGGGCCGGCAGGTCGCACCGGAATCGGTGGTCAGGGCCTTCCCGGATAGTCTGCCAGGCAAACTGGGGATCGCACGCTTTAAGGAACAATGTTGCCTGAAGGGTTTGCTGTTGAATAGCCAGCAGGTGACACCGGGCGAGGTGGTTAACGCTTTCCCGGATAGCCCGGAAGGCGCATTGGGAAAAGCACGCTTCATAGCGGAATGCTGCCTGAAGTGCCTGATATTAAATGGCCAACGGGTCACACCGGATGCCGTGGTCAGGCATTATCAGGCAGCCAGAGCAACCCTGGAGATAGCGCGCTTCAAAGCAGAATGCTGCCTGCAAGGCTTGTTGCTGAAGGGCCAGCAGGTCACACCGGATATGGTGGTTAAGGATTTCCCGGACAGTGTGCAAGGCAAACTGGGTATTGCACGCTTCAAAGCGGAATGCTGCCTGAGAGACCTTGCACTGCATGGCCAACAGGTCACACCGGACGAGGTGGTTAAGGATTTCCCGGAGAGTCCGCATAGCAAACTGGGTATTGCACGCTTCAAAGCGGAATGCTGTCTGAGGGGCCTGGTGTTGTATGGCCAGCAGGTCACACCGGATGCCGTGGTTAACGATTATCAGGCAGCCAATGCGACGCTGGAGCTAGCGCACTTCAAAGCAGAATGTTGCCTGAAAGGCCTGCGGTTGAAAGGCAGGCACGTTACATCGGATGAGGTGGTTAAGGATTTCCCGGATAATCCGGAAGGCAGACTGGGGCTGGCGCACTTTAAGGAACGATGCTGCCTGAAGGGCATGGTATTAAATGGCCAGCAGATCACACCGGACGCGGTGGTTAAGGAGTTCCCAAACAGTCCGGAAGGCAGACTGGGGAGATTACGCTTCAGCGAACAATGTTGCCTGAAGGGCCTGGCGTTGCAGAACCGGCAGGCCACACCGGATGTGGTGGCCAAGAATTATCAGGGGGCCGGGGCAACACTGGAGCTGGCGCGCTTTAAAGCAGAATGTTGCCTGAGGGGGCTGGTGCTGAACGGCCAGCAAGTCACAACGGATGCGGTGGTTAAGGGTTATCAGGCAGCCGGGGCAACACTGGAGCTGGCACGCTTTAAAGAGGAATGTTGCCTGAGAGGTCTGGTGTTGAATGGCCAGCAGGTCACACCGGATGCGGTGGTCAAGGATTTCCCGAATACCCGGGAAGGCAGACTGGGGATAGCACGCTTTAAAGAACAATGTTGCCTCAGGGCCCTGGCGTTGAATCACCGGCAGGTCACACCGGATGAGGTGGTCAGGGGTTTCAGGGCGGCCAGGGCACCTCTGGCGCAGGCACGCTTCAAAATGGAATGTTGCCTGAGGGGACTGGCGGTTAATGGCCAGCAGGTCACACCGGATGCAGTGGTTAAGGATTTCCCACAAAATTTGGAAGGCAAACTGGGAATAGTACGCTTCAGGGATCAATGTTGTCTGAGGGGACTGGCGTTCAATGGTCAGCAGGTTACACCGGAGGCGGTGGTTAAGGATTATGAACGCGGTGGCTGGTTGCTCGAAAGAGCTGTTTTTTATTCTCAGCTGGCATTGAATGCAAGAGAATTGAACAGCGCCTGTCTGGATAATCGGAAAGTACTGGCAGCGTTTAATGAAGCACCCGGGGATCACTCTGCAAAACAAATCAGGTATCTGATTCAAAAGCTGAAACAATCTCAAAAGTACGAGGAAACCAGCGAAGCTCAGGAGACACTTCAAGAGACCTGGCAAATCCTGAACAGCGTATCGGTCAAAGACGATGAGCATGATCGACTGGAATGTCTATTGAAATTCATGGCTATGCAGCATGGGCTGTCAATTGATCATCAGGTGGTGTCAGCGCAACAGGTATTGCAATCCATCACCGGCCTGAGGCGCTCATTCAAGAATTCACGTATACATTTTTTCTTCCTGGCACACTGCTATATCACCAGCCAGTCTATTAATGGACAAGCCATCCATAAGGAACAGGTTCTGAATTGCCTTCAGCATTTTCCGGAAGGAAGCAAACGGCGCCATGCATTGGTCTGCTGGTTTGAGCAACGCAACTGCGAAATGCATAAAGCCAGAATAATTGACAGTTTGCTGTATAAACGGGCAAATACCGTTGCTTCAGGGGGCAGTCCCCAGGGATACGCAGCCTCCGCCAGTCAACACAAAGCGGCGGTTCCCGTGCGCGGGAAGTATCCCGTAGCAACAGCAGACGGACCGGGCTTCCCGGAAAGGCAGGCTTCCCGGTTAAATGTGCTCATACTGAAAACACTGGAGATCATCCAGGCAATCAATGACGCCTGTGACGCTCCCGCCATACTGGTGACCGGTTCATACGCGCGTTGTTTACAGAACCTCTGCTCCTCATTCAATGATATTGACATTATTTGCACGACAGATGAGTCTGCCAGAACCCTCTTTGAAAAGCTGCAGGTACTTAACACCGACAGGGATTCAGAAATCCCCAAGAGCATGACCATCAGCCGGGTTCCTGGATGTCCGGCGATTAAACTCCCGACAGCTTACAATATTCAGCTTAAAGACGGCGATCTGGGTATGAAAGTAATGGACCTTCAGGTCAGTGTTAACGCCCTGGTAACAGACAGAAATACAGCACGATTGGCCATTGACGTTCCTGGCGTGAACAGGCCGGTGTGGTGTCTGTCGTTTGCTGAAGAAACCGGATTACTGAACAATACGCTGGCATACCTTGCCGATAACCTTGACCTGCTGACAGATCGGTTGCAAAGAAGAGAGATATTTTCCATACCACGAACCATTCTGTTTAATTTTCCACAAAACCCGGAGGAGCATATTTATGGCCTGCTGATGCGCTCCCTGCTCACCCTGAATAAAGCCAGGCAGTTCATCGCTCTGCACTGTGAAAGCAAACCCGGAAAACCTGACTGCCAGACTCACCAGCGGCAAAAACAACAACAGCGCCTGCAAGTGCTGACGGAGAATCTTCAAGTGAAATTGAAGAGCCATATTTACCGTCAAGCGTTTGAGCACAGAGTGAACAGCTGGCTATTGACAGCTGTGCATGAGAGTGATTACGAGATCAAAAGAAAGGACTTTATCACAACACTGCTTGCGATGATTCAGCCTGAATAATATCAAGGCCGTCACCAGTAAGCTTGCATAAAATGATAAGCGCCCCTAAAAAGAAATATGCCCTGAGCTTTCCAACACCT
>NZ_JBLYNS010000262.1:0-3766 GCF_049310205.1 Endozoicomonas sp. ALC013
TGGGTGCTGATGCACTGAATGAAAAGTCTATTAATTTAGCTTCCGGTGACCGTTATGCGCATAGGGATCCCTGGAGAGGTCCAGGAAAACGAGAATCGTGTTGCTGCAACGCCCGAGACAGTGGGCAAGTTGCAGAAGCTCGGTTTTGACGTCGTCATTGAACGAGGTGCAGGGGTAAAAGCGAGCTTTGGGGATGAAGCATTTACTCAGGCTGGTGCCCGGGTCGTTGATCGTGATGAAGTCTGGAATTCAGACATTATTCTCAAGGTGAACGCGCCCATTGATGATGAAATTGCACTGCTAAAAGATGGTGCTACCCTGGCCAGCTTCATCTGGCCAGCCCAGAATGAAGCACTGATGAATAAGCTTAGCCAGCGTAATGTGAACATTCTGGCAATGGACAGCGTACCGCGCCTGTCTCGCTCACAGTCCCTGGATGCCCTGAGTTCAATGGCCAATATTGGTGGCTATCGTGCGGTGGTTGAGGCATCCCACGAGTTTGGCCGCTTCTTTAATGGCCAGATCACGGCGGCTGGTAAAATTCCGCCAGCCAAGGTGCTGGTCATTGGTGCCGGTGTTGCTGGCCTGGCTGCCCTGGGTGCAGCGGGCAGTATGGGTGCCATTGTGCGTGCCTTCGATACCCGGCCTGAAGTCAAAGAGCAGGTTGAGAGTATGGGGGCGGAGTTCCTCGAGCTTGACTATGAAGAAGAACAGGACTCTTCCGATGGTTATGCGAAAGAGATGAGCCAGGCGTTTATTGATGCTGAGATGGCGCTCTTTATGGAGCAGGCCAGAGACGTTGATATCATCATCACCACGGCGCTTATTCCCGGTAAACCGGCACCAAAGCTGATCACCGAAGAAATGGTCAAGGCCATGAAGCCCGGCAGTGTTATTGTCGATCTGGCTGCTCAGACCGGTGGTAACTGTGCATGTACCGTCAAGGACCAGATCACTGTCGCCCATGGCGTAAAAGTGATCGGTTATACCGATCTGCCAAGCCGTCTGCCTACCCAGTCATCGCAACTATACGGCACTAACCTGGTGAATCTGCTGAAGCTGCTCTGTCCAAACAAGGATGGGCAGATTGATATCAACTTTGATGATGAAGTGATCCGTGGCCTGACCGTGATCCGTGACGGCAGCATCACCTGGCCACCACCCCCGGTGAAAGTCAGTGCAGCCCCGGCTGCCGGGCCGGAACCGGTGGTGGCTAAAGAGCCCGAGCAGGAAGCAAAGGCCAGGCCCTGGCTGAAGCCGGTACTGATGGCTGTCGGTGCTGTCCTCTTTGGTTGTGTGGCTAACTCTGCCCCCGGCAGTTTCCTGGAACATTTCACCGTTTTTGTCCTCGCTTCCATCGTCGGCTATTACGTTATCTGGAATGTGACGTCTGCGCTGCATACGCCATTGATGAGTGTTACCAACGCTATCAGCGGCATTGTGGTGGTTGGCGGTCTGGTCCAGATGGGCAGTGACAACAATATCGTACTTGCCCTGTCGGGTATTGCCATCACGGTCGCTGTCATCAATATTGTTGGTGGATTCGCTGTTACCCAGCGGATGCTCAAGATGTTCCGTCTGGATTAACAGGAGTCGCTCGCAATGTCTGAAGGATTACTGGTAGCGGCTTATCTGGTCGCTGCATTAATGTTTGTTATGAGTCTTGCCGGGCTTAGCCGACAGGATACGGCAAAAAACGGCAATATCTACGGCATCACCGGGATGGTGGTTGCCGTTCTGGCCACCCTGGCACATGCCCATATTGCCGGTATTACTCTGGTAACGCTCTGCATGATAGTGGGTGCGGGTGTTGGTCTTTATCTGGCGATTAAAGTCCAGATGACGGAAATGCCACAGCTGGTGGCCATTCTGAACGGCTTTGGTGGTCTGGCCGCCGTACTGATTGGTTTTGCCAGTGCGCTGGAAGCCAATGACTCACTGGCTGGTCAGTTGAAAGACCTGGTCATGTCCGCTGAGCAGTTGATTCACAGCTCGGAAATCTTTATCGGGATTATTATTGGTGCGGTGACGTTCAGTGGCTCGGTGGTGGCGGCGTTGAAGCTTCATGGCAAGATTTCCAGCCGTCCGGTATCACTGCCCGGTAAGCACTGGACCAACCTGGCTATCCTTGGCCTGGCAGTGTTGATGGGTGTTGTCTATGTACAGCAGCACAGTATTCTGGCCCTGGTGCTGGTCACTCTGCTGGCCTTTGCCTTTGGTATCACCCTGGTGCTGGGTATTGGCGGTGCCGATATGCCGGTGGTGGTCTCCATGCTGAACGCTTACTCAGGTCTGGCGGCGGCCATGACTGGCTTTATGCTGGGCAACAACCTGCTGATCATTACCGGTGCCATGGTGGGTTCTTCCGGTGCCATCCTCTCTTACCTGATGTGCGCAGCCATGAATCGGTCGTTTATTTCGGTGATTCTGGGTGGCTTTGGCACCGCAGAGGGGACGATCGTCGAAGGTGGTGATCAGGGTGACTATACCGAAGTCAGCGCAGAAGACGTTGCGGAACAGCTGAAGAACTCCGCCAGTGTTATTATCACGCCTGGCTATGGTATGGCGGTTGCCCAGGCTCAGCACCCGGTTCGTGACCTGGTCAAGAAGCTGCGGGACCGTGGGATCAAAGTTCGTTTCGGTATCCACCCGGTGGCCGGTCGTCTGCCGGGCCATATGAATGTACTGCTGGCTGAGGCAAAGGTGCCTTATGACATCGTGGAAGAGATGGATGAAATCAACGATGACTTTGCCGATACCGATACGGTTCTGGTGATCGGTGCCAACGACACGGTGAACCCGGCGGCGGCTGAAGATCCCAACAGCCCTATTGCCGGCATGCCGGTATTGCGGGTCTGGGAAGCCGGAGAAGTGATCGTCTTCAAACGCTCGATGGCGACCGGCTATGCGGGTGTCCAGAACCCACTGTTCTTCCGTGACAACAGCCGTATGCTGTTTGGTGATGCCACCGACAGCGTTGAGCAGATTCTCAAACAGTTCTGATATTCCCTCCTGTCTGGCTGGCAGCAAGCGCTGTCAGCCCGGAGCATTTCTGCCAGGAACGCTCAGTAATCCCGGTACTGTTAAAAATAAAAAACAATCATTCTTATTTGCATCTACATTTGTATTCCGAATCCTGTAACCTCGGAAACTTTGAAATGCACTCTGTACTTACTTCCTGCGTAACCATGACACCACCGTCTGATTCGGCTGCCACTGATAGTGGCCATATCCCGGAGGGTTCGTGGTGGTCGGGTATCTGGAATGTCAGTAAGACAGTGGCTAAATCCTTTCATCCGGACTTTGATCCCGGGCAACGCAGTGATCAGTCGGGTGGCCCATGGATACAGCTGGAAATTCAACCTAAAGAGCTGGCCCTGCGTCTGGCCCAGAAAGCAATACCCGCCGATAGCTACTTCAATACCATTAACCAGGTGGCTATGGCCTGTCTGGCGCTGGCCAGCCTGCCGGGTTGTGGGGGCCAGACGTCGCAAGACCACAATCCGGGAACCAGTAAAGAACCGCCTGGCACTGCTACATCAACCTCACCATCGACCAATACTGCAATGCCATCGTCTTCGTCATCGGCGTCAAGTTCTCAGCCGACCAGCCCAATGACTTTTTCGCCGTCTTCGACAGTTTCACAATCATCCAGTCCTGCAACGTCAACGCTATCAAGCTCAGAGCTGGAAAGTGGCGGCACTTCATCATCGGCTTCGGCAATGTCAGAATCGATCAGTCTGACGTCATCACCCATGCTGTCAAA
>NZ_JBLYNS010000263.1:0-3760 GCF_049310205.1 Endozoicomonas sp. ALC013
AGCGTCATGCATTTTATCGTGCTTCTGACGCCTCCTCTGCTAACCATCCACCAAGACATTCAATAAAACCGGTTCAGGATTTTAATGCTCTTATCACACAAGCAAAAATGGATGACCTGATGAGGATATCTACTCATTATGGTGATCGCTATAAAGGAAAAAAACACAGTCATTTTGCCTGTTCAATCAAACAATACACATCAAGGTCAAAACGACCATTAAATCACAGTGAACAACGCCAACTGATACCCTTGTTGCACGCTTTTAAAGCGACATCCGGGTGGACCTGGAGAAGCCTGACGACGACGCTTCATGCATTTACATCAGCGGGTGTTTTTACCCCACATAAGTACATGAATGAGAGAAGCAAGGAGGCTCAGACAGCTTTTTTGTCAACGTTACTTGATGCAGTAATTCTTAAGTGCAACCAAGAACCTGACGCCCTGGGTATTGATACCCGGGGTACTGCCAATCTGCTGTGGGCCCTGGCAAAAATGGTGGGCAACGGGCTTGAGCTGGAGACGACACCGAAGCTCAAAGAAGCTGTCGTCGCGCTGTTGCCCCTTGTGAAAACCAAAGCCGAATCAACAGAAGACAAAGACCACTTTAAACCCCAGGAAGTCGCCAACCTGCAATGGGCCCTGGCGAAACTGGTGGACAACGGGCTGGCGCTGGAGAAGACAGCGAAGCTCAAAGAGGCCGTCGCTGCACTGTTGCCCCATGTGAAAACCAGAAAATCAAAAGGCTACTTCAAGCCACAGGAAGTGGCCAACCTGCTGTGGGCCCTGGCGAAACTGGTGGACAACGGGCTGGCACAGACGACACCAAACCTCAAAGAGGCCATGGCCGCGCTGTTGCCCCTGATGAAAACCAAAGCCGAATCAAAAGAAGAGAAAGAGCACTTTAATCCTCAGCATATTGCCAACCTGGTGTGGGCCGTGGCGAAACTGGTGGACAACGGGCTGGAACTGGAGAAGGTGGCAAAGTTCAAAGAGGCTGTGGGCGCGCTGTTGCCCCTGATGCAAACCAAAGCCAAATCAAAAGAAAAGAAAGACCAATTCAAGCCACAGGAAGTCGCCAACATAATGTGGGCCTTGGCAAAACTGGGGGACAACGGGCTAGAGAAGACAGCGAAGCTCAAAGAAATCATGACCGTGCTTTTGTACAATGTAAAAAACAAAGTCGAATCAACAGAAGAAAAAGACCACTTCAAGCCACAGGAAGTCACCAACCTGCTGTGGGTCTTGGCAAAACTGGGTGAGGCTATTGAGCTGAACCTGGTTAAATCTACGTTCGATTCTCTTGTCGAAAGAGTCAGTGAAAGCTCTCAGTTCTATCACCAGGGTGTATTGATGTCTCTCTGGGGAGTCATGGTATTTTGTGCCAGGTTTTATCTTTGTAATTACACCAATAATAAAAGCTTGCTTGAAAAGCACATAGGTGAACTATTTTCTCGCCTGGAAAATACCTTGCAAATAGATACAGAGGATGAATCCATCATTGCCATGGCAGCAAGCTGGCTTGGAAGAGCGTGTCCGGTCGTCCCCCATTACCCGACGATTACTTCACAATCTCAATCCAGCTTGCGCGATCAACTGCAATCCAGCCTTCCGTCTTTGAAGATTGAAGAAGAAAAGAGTTTGAACTCATTACCTCCGGTTGACCTGCTACTGCCAGATTACAACCTGGTGATCGACGTTCAGGGACCTTCTCATTACGTGTGTGGTGATTTCAAAACCAGGAATGGTTCGACTTTATTGAAAGTCGCCCTGCTGAAAAAATTAGGATTTGAGGTCATTGAAATACCGGTGAACAAGCTTAATAACCAGGATTCAATGAAAAGAGTTATTGAGCATATAAAGATAAAGTTAGCCGTCTCGCCAGAGGTCCATGCTCTTGTGTTACATAGCAGTGGTGAGGAGGCAGCAGATGAGGCATATTTTACTGCCGATGAAGAATGGCAGTTTTCGGATGACTGTTATTTTACCGCTGAAGAATATTTAGAAGAGCAAACAGAGAAACCAAAAAAGAGAAAAAGGAAGAGAAAAAAAGCCAGTAAAAACTAATGCCTGTTGATGCCGTAGAGTAGTCTACGTTTTATATTTTCCATGAATTAATGAAATATAATTATGGACATTGGTTGCCAAAATATTTAATGTCCTCCAAAATGTTTGGAGAGTTAAAAAAGAAGTGACAATTTAAAAAATAAATGACAAATTCTCCAAAATCCTACTACATTGCATGGTTAAGCGAGGCTTGAGTATTCTGGTACTCGCTTACAACTTTTTGTACTTCCTCAGTATAAGGTATCTATTTTCCTAGTCTGCGATCAAAACAAGAAACTCGTCTAAAAGAGCAAGCAAATCATCCTTTTGAAGAACGACAGCGGAAGGTTGGTTAAAATAGCCTTTTATACTTTCCGGGGGTAATTTTAATTGGGAGATGTGATCAAATTTCCACTTGACGGCTTCAAGGTTAAAAACATGGAAAGGCTGCATTGTCTTAGAATAACTATCATAAAGGCAAGTCAACCAAATGGGAGAAGTGGCATCATCCATGTGGTGAACTGCCAGCCAATAAAAGAATGTTTTTTTTATCATCGAGAGTAAATCTAAACTCTTTTCACTCTCATGTAATTCTCTAATTTCTGACCTTATTCCGGATTTTATTCTTCCAGAAATCTTGTCGGTTACTTCTTGTTCTGGCAAAGAAGTACAATCGAAGATAATGGGTTTGTAGATTGTAGATTTTGATATATTCAGGAAAGCAGTCTCTCCGGACACAAGCTTTTCAGGGACGATAATGTAATTGCCCACAGGCTGGTGGTGGAGTTGTTGATGGATGCGATGCTGCGAAAGTCGCTCCAAAAGTGAGCGGCTCATAGTCATCGTTTTGACAAGTTTTATGCACCGCTGTGAAAATCGTTTACCACGATCTGTTACCGGATCAAGCTTGTCAATTTTTATGGATCTTAGAGAATAAGACATAAGCATTCGTTTTACCCGGCCTTTTAACTGACAGGAATCACAGAACCCGGAGAATGTCTGTAAGATGGCCAATAATACATATTTCAGAAATTCAGGCACTGAGCGGTAAAGATCACATAGCCAGTTTAAATAGTGCACATCAGGCTTTTGTGCATGTATCAGGGAGCATAATATCTTCAGATGCGAATTAAGGAAAGAATCTTTCACACTGCAATTGACCATATTATCCGCCATATGCTTATCCACTATATGCCAAGCGCTTTCTTCTATGATACTTTTCCAATCTTTTATGTTTTCACCAAACCGGTAAAACATTTGTGGTGATAATAGTATCTCCCAATAATCCGGAAATGTGCTGGTTTTTACCGGTCCTCTGTTGAATGCAGAATAGAAATCTTTAAATCTGTGCATAAACTCAGTCGAAGCTGATCTGTTTGTATTTGTCTGTAAGTCATTTTTAATAATTTCAAGACAATAGTTAATCTTACTACCCAAAGAAAATCCCGGTGACTCAAGAATTTGGTCGGAATAGGCATCCCGCCTTTTAGCGGTTAGCTTCAGCTTGGAATTGTCTGGACGATGATAATCCCCCCAGTCGGGTTCTGTGATATCTGCAGTGGCCTGTCCGCCACCACCAAGTTGGTATTGTCGCCAGGTGTGGCCGCCATCGGGGCTGATCTCAACAAAACGGTGCGAAGCATTCGCTACTTGCCGCGCAGGAATACCCCAATAGTGGCAGAGCACCTGGAAAATCGTCGCCTTGTGTCGGCAAA
>NZ_JBLYNS010000264.1:0-3759 GCF_049310205.1 Endozoicomonas sp. ALC013
ACCAGCCTTCCTGCAATGCCGCGCCTCGTCATAGGAGCGCCCTGATACGCTGAGCACGCAACGAAACGTCAACAGGCCCTAGTATGCTTCCAGGAAGAGCAGGCCCATGTAAACAACACATGCCAGCTTTGTATTAGTGCCTTTCTACGTACCTTTCCCTATATCTATGTTATTATCCAGACCAGTGATACTCTCTGGAAAAAGGGTACCTGTAAATAACAATTCATTAATTCTTAACTGTGCAGTTCTTCTACCTTCACCATTTTAACAACGCATGATAAGTAAGGAAGCCTGAGAGAAGTATGTCGAGCCAGATCACTATCGCGCTGTCCAAGGGGCGCATCCTGAAAGAGACTCTCCCTCTGTTGAAAACTGCGGGTATTGAGCCTGCGGAGGATCCGGATAAAAGTCGCAAACTGGTGATTGGTACCACGCATCCCCATGTAAACCTGCTGATTGTCCGCGCCAGCGATGTGCCAACCTATGTTGAGTACGGTGCCGCCGATATGGGCGTTGCTGGCAAGGATGTGCTGATGGAACACGGCTCCTCTGAGTTATATGAACCGCTGGATTTGAACATTGCCCGGTGCAAATTGATGACGGCGGGGAAGGTTGGCGCAGTACCATCTTCTGGCCGACTTAAGGTGGCGACGAAATTTGTCAATATTGCCAAGCAGTACTATGCCTCTCAGGGAATTCAGGCGGATATCATTAAACTCTATGGCTCCATGGAACTGGCTCCGCTGGTTGGCCTGGCGGATATCATTATTGATGTGGTGGATACCGGGAACACCCTGCGGGCCAATGGCCTGGAACCTCAGGAGCTGATTGCTGAAATCAGTTCCAGAATGGTGGTCAACAGGGCATCCATGAAAGTGAAGTACAAAATGATTGGTCAGTTACTGGATCAACTGTCCAGAACCATTGCAGAAACCAATGCAGTTGAGGAACCAGCATGACGTCGGAAGTCGTAACCCCGGTTCAGCTGGATTTCAGCAGTCCGGCGTTTTCATCTCAGCTTGATGCCCTGTTGGCCTGGGAGTCTGTTTCAAACGACAGTGTCCTGCAGCAGGTGAAAGAAATTATTGCTCAGGTGCGCAGCCAGAAAGATCAGGCTGTGATGGCCTGCACCTGTCGTTTTGATCGACGTCAGGTCTCCAGTATGGATGAGCTGACTCTCGATGCTGAGCGTTTGCACCAGGCGCTCAACAGCATTCAGCCTGAGCAGCGGGCAGCGCTGGAAACCGCCGCAAAGCGGATTCGTGACTACCATCAGCATCAACAGCAAAGCTCCTGGAATTACCGCGAGAGCGACGGCACATTGCTTGGCCAGCAGGTGACCCCGATGGATCGAGTGGGACTTTACGTGCCCGGTGGCCGTGCATCCTATCCTTCATCGGTACTAATGAATGCCATACCAGCCTCGGTTGCCGGGGTGCCTGAGGTGGTGATGGTGGTTCCCGCACCAGACGGTGAGCTGAATGAACTGGTACTGGCGGCGGCCGCTGTTGCCGGGGTCAGTCGTGTATTTACCATCGGTGGTGCCCAGGCGGTGGCGGCACTGGCCTATGGCACGGAAACGATCCCGAAGGTGGACAAGATTGTCGGTCCCGGCAATATTTATGTCGCTACCGCCAAGCGGGAAGTGTTTGGTCAGGTGGGTATCGATATGATTGCCGGCCCGTCAGAAATACTGGTGGTTTGTGATGGCCACAGTAACCCCGACTGGATCGCCATGGACCTGTTCTCCCAGGCGGAACACGATGAAGATGCCCAGGCAATTCTGATCTCACCGGACCGGGCTTTTCTGGCGCAGGTGCAGGAGAGCATGAACCGATTGCTGCCAACCATGGAACGGCAGGATATTATCGCAGCGTCGCTTAATAAGCGCGGAGCCCTGATTGCCGTACCTGACCTGGCGGCGGCCTGTGAACTGGTAAATCGCATCGCACCGGAACACCTTGAACTGTCGGTTGAAGAACCCGAAAACTGGCTGCCAGAGATACGCCATGCCGGTGCTATTTTTATGGGCCGATATACGGCAGAAGCCCTGGGTGATTACTGCGCGGGTCCGAACCATGTATTGCCCACATCAGGAACCGCACGCTTCTCTTCACCTTTGGGGGTGTATGACTTCCAGAAACGCTCTTCCGTGATTCAGTTTTCTGCTGACGGCGCGTCGGAAATGGGGAAAGTGGCTTCTGTTCTGGCCAGGGGGGAATCGCTGACGGCACACGCACGTTCTGCAGAGTATCGTATTAACCACGAGGCTGTCCGAGAATAGACTGCCCTACACGGCAACTGCTCCTGCGTTGCTCTAGCTCCTGCATCCATGCAGTCGTGTGGCGACAGCAAATTGGTCTAAAAATCCGCTTTTGTTCGGCAAATAGCCCCGCTATTCACCTCACAAAACCGAATTTTTATCCTCAATTTTCTGCCGCCCTCGCTACGGGGTCGCCAAGCCCGGATATTTCATAGGTGAATATGCTCGTAATGATGACAAAGACGGTATTTACCAAACCCGTGCATGTTAATACGATGGAGGGGGGGGTGGTCACTTCTACGCTTGTGGCTAAGGCCTCACAGGGGAATATCCCAAGAGGCTTCAGCCCTTAGTCAAAATGCTGGTTGCATAGCAGTCTGGAATTCGAAAAGAGCCTCAAAGAATTTTACAGGAAAAGTTCTGCCCTGTGTGTTGTGTACTCGCGGATTCAGGTAACCATTTAACCTTACTGAGTAATGCTTTATCAAGATAATTTAAACACCAAGGGTTATGCCTGATCAGAGAGTTTTTATCTTCATAAATGCGTATGATTTCTGGAAGGTCGTCAATGGTTGCTTTTGAGTTCAGATTATTCACATCGGGATCTGAATCTTCTTTCATTGTTTTTAACTCTTCGAAAGATTCGTCAAAGATTTGCTCAAAAATAAATCTTGCTTCCTGTGGAGAGATATCCTTCAGGTAATCTTTGTGAGTAACAATAAAATGAGTGTGAATACCTCCCGCCTCATATTTTGGTTTTAATTTTTGAAAGATTGACTGTTCAATCGGATTCATTATCCCGGAATTAGCGGACTTTATTTTCAGATTCCCGTAGAAATGATGGACAATCCAACGAGGTGTACGAAGTAAAAAACCAATCATATCAGAACTGCAAGGTGTTTCTTTTAATGTTGGGATATATTGAAAAGCAGTTGTATAGAAGTTTTTCTTCAGTTCGTTTACTTTGAATTTTGGTTTCCCGATAGCCATAATGTTGACAGCTCCTTCACCCCGAGAATCATCTGTCAGTACTGCATAAACATTCATATTTTTGGAAAGTAATTCCCTGAAGTCTCGGTGTGTAATAAGTTGTTCACAGCCAAACTCAAGAGGTTTTTTATCTAAGGGCCGGTAAAATTTTTTTGTCAGGTGGATTGATGGCAAATCGGGCAGGGCCCTGGCAGCCTGTACAGAACTTGATGCAGCTACATCCCCTGCTGTATTACATGTTCTGTGAGTAATGGGATTGTTAGTTTCACTTTCCCTCTGCGAAACTTTATTATCAATATTATCAATTTTTTGATTTTTGTTTTCCTGGTGGGGATTGTAAGTGATTTTTGAAACATCACCACTATTTACACTCTGCATAGTCTGAAACCATTATTTTGAAAAAAAACACAAGATCCATTTTGATTAATGGTTCTTGACCCTTTGTGTTAATTCTGACCTTTTTTCTAAAATTAAGTTCCCAGAAATGACGTACTAGGAGGCTGTTC
>NZ_JBLYNS010000265.1:0-3754 GCF_049310205.1 Endozoicomonas sp. ALC013
TAAGCATAACGGTAAATTCTTGAATGAGGATTGTCGTTAATTTTAACCAGACGGGCATCACTGCGTTGCAGTCTTTCCTGTCTGGCAGACGGGTCATAGGGGCGAATCCGGTTAAACTCTGGTAACGGCTCTCCCGGCTTCAGCTGAATGAACAGGGGGAGGGGCGAGTTAATCTGTGCCGGATACTGTTTTTTCAGTGCCGGATCCGCCTGCCTGAGCGCCTGAATATCCTTTGACCAGGTAATATTAGCCCTCAGGTGGGGAGCCAGTATACGCTTGATCACCACCACTTCTTTGGCGGGCATTTTTTCCAGTAGGTCAATGTCTTCATTAACGGCGACGGAGGCTATGTATTTCTTTCTGAAATGGACAATCGCTTCTTCGGCGGTCAGCCTGACCGTGCCACTGTGACTTGCAGCCCAACTGAAACCAACCCGTCTCGGGGCCTCTGGAAAGAGCTTGAGTTGCCGGTAACATTGCACAAAGTGCAGGTGTTTGACCTGCAGCCCTCCCAGTAAACCATCCCGCAAATCATCGGATGCCTGTTCAATGGCCTCGATGCTGTCGCCAAACAGCTTGCGAAAGTCGGCCATCGCCGTTTTAAACTGATCACGACAGAGGTTCAGTTCTTCGCCCAGTTGTAAGGTCTGCTCAGAAACGCCGACCAGTCCGGTTAAGCGGGCGGTCTCCTGCTTGTTCTGCTCTTCGATATAGGTCAGTCGGGTGGCAATACCCGCTGCCAGAGCACGCTGGTTTGTGGATTCGGACTCCGTCTCCATGGTCCAGATGGGTAAGCCATGGTCTGATTCAATGGCTTCCCGGAATAAGCGATTCAGTTCAACCAGTTGAATAAGCGCATCCCTTACGGCGATTCGTGCAGCGGTTTCTTTACTCATAACGTGCCCATAAAATACTGACGGAGGTTTAGGGAGAAAGGCGGTCGACTTGCCAGTCACAGCCCTTCTCTGCGGACAACCGGGTGTATTGAAAGCGATCGTGCAGGCGGTTTGGGCGACCTTGCCAGAATTCCATATTCTCAGGCACGACGCGATAGCCACCCCAGAAATCGGGCAGAGGCACTTTTCCTTCCCTGAATTTGCGTTTCATCTCCTCCAGTTTCAATTCCAGAACCTTACGTCCGGTAATGACCGAGCTTTGCTGTGATACCCAGGCACCGAGCTGACTGCCATGAGGGCGGCTGGTAAAGTAACGCAGTGATTCAGCCGTGGAAATTTTTTCTGCCTTGCCCTGGATGACCACCTGTCGTTCAAGGGCTACCCAGGGAAACATAATGGCAACGTGGGGATTGCTGGTAATATCCCTGGCTTTATTACTGCTGTAGTTGGTGAAAAAGACAAAGCCGGACTGGTCGAAATACTTGAGGAGTACCGTTCTCAGGGATGGCATGCCTGATGCGGAAACGGTGGCAAGGCTCATGGCATTGGGTTCGGCCAGCTGAGCGTGCTGGGCCTGCTTGAACCAGAGCTCAAACTGGTCAAAGGGGCTGGTTTTCAGGTTGTCCCGACTGAGCCCGGCCTGAGTGTACTCTTCTCTTAAATGGCTGATATCCATGGCGGCACTGTACTGTTAAATGATTTTTTATTTTAACCGCGTCACAGCATTCTTTACAGTGTTCCTGGATTCTCTGCTACTCCCCGGGGTTTATATTGAAATGCCGGTCACTGGCTTTTATGAATTCAAGTAACCGTTGCTCAAACCCGTCACTATATTTGCCAATCGTCAGGGAGTTCAGCGGATAGCCACACACGGTGGATGATATTCGGGTGTTTTCTGAAAAACAAAAGCACTTTTTACCCAGTGTCAGAGCGGTTGCCAGTTCGAAGCCCGCACCTGTGGAGGGGTAAGTCAAATCCCAGAGGCAGAATCGGGCGTTTCTCAAACTGTCCAGTCCCCAGTAGTAGCAGGCCAGCTCTTTATGCAGCTCATTGGGATCAGACGCACGAAAAGGGTATAGCTTATTGACCTGTTCTTCGGTACTGAGCTTGAGAAACTTTTCAGGGATATTGGTTATGGACGCTGCTGATCGACTGTGCAGCTTGTCATCCAGAACAACATCTGCATGGCAATGATAACCATAGTTTTTGAGCAACTCACAGATATGTATCGCACGGTCAATAATTTCCCGGGCCTGAGTTTTTGACCGACTGGTTACACTGGCACCATAAAAGACGACACAATCCTTCATTGCGGTTTCTCTGGCATAAGGTGATCGAACAACTATAGCAGCTGACAGTTGACAGCCGGGTAGAATAACGATGCCGTTGATCCTGGCATCGTTAAAAAGGGATGATATCGACGTTTATTGGTCCCAGTAACTGTCTTCCAGGCTCATCTCCCGTTCCGGCAATGCCCTGGACAGGCGGGGAGAGCTTTGTGCCAGCACTTCAAAACTAACCCGGTTGGCGTACTTGCAAACCTGGGCAAAGGATGAGTAGGTAACCCAGGGCTTATTGTGTTTGCTTGAGGTTGGTAATACCTGGCGGTGATAGTAGTTGGCAGCCATATCGTGAATAAGTGCTGCCAATGCACCGTCGCCTGCACCGTTGGTGTTTTTTATGTTTTTGGGGCCGCCAAGATAGGGGCTGATGTGTGAGTATACTTTCAGTGGTTCTTCACAGTGAGTGCGCAGCAGAGGGCGGCTGAACTCATACCTGTTAAAATCACTGATCGCTCCGGAACGGATAGGGTTGTCAGTTTCCCTGGCCAGCGCTTTTTCAGTATAACCACTTAAATAAAGACCTTCGGCACCAGCCGTCAGTAACACCATATCAACCCATTGCAGCATATGCGCAGAAGATGACAGCGGGTCCGGCTCTCCAGTCAATTCCTCGGCTTCTTCTTCGTTCATGGCGGCAATGGTGACATATTCGTTAAGAAACTCGATCAGTGGTTGCTTGATGGCATTGACCAGTCCACGGGTGCCCAGTGTCAAAATGACCGGGACTTGATGTTTTTTTGCCAGCTGTGCTGCTTTTACCATGGCGTGATAAATTGGCAGATCAGGATTTGCCAGCGTATAAGCGCTTAGCGCCAGGCCTGAAGATTCGGCGATGATTGTTTCATCGATAAACTCGGGGCTGAGCTGGTTCATAAAACCGGGACTGATACCGAAGGTACGCTCACCATCTTCCGTAATCAGCGCAAAGCAACGGCCAATAGGGCCATCAACCGGCTGAAGCCAGGTAAGATCGACTTTACTGCTGGTATTACAGAGGTAGCGATACGCGTAGTCACCCACCTGGATGTTCTTACTCATAACGCCAAATTGAACGGAGCGATCATCTGCCAGCACGGAATAATTATGAAGCGTGTTACCGATGGTGCCGCCGGCAAACTGGTCTTCAATAAGCTGCTGCTCGTTCAGAAAACAGTACAGACGATTGGCCTGGTCGTTATCTATCCATTGAGAGGCACCTTTATCGAGGCCATAATCCCGTAGTACTGAGTCATCGACTCGGGCAGTAATATCCACCAGGTTCTGATCAATACCACAGATATAGGTGTTGGCCTGGCCAAACACTGAGCTTTCCATATCAAAGCGATTGTGGGTATTGACCGGGAAGTAATGCTTGATCTTTCGTCGGCCGGGGAATTTCATGAAAGCAAAAAAATGAAGTATCAGGAAGGGATGCAGATTATTCATGAAAAACCGATGGAAAACCAGTGCATTGCTGTTGTAGTCCACACGAAGATGCGCCATGCTGACATTCAGTGCATTGATTCAGTGATGCTA
>NZ_JBLYNS010000266.1:0-3716 GCF_049310205.1 Endozoicomonas sp. ALC013
CCTGTCTGTTGCTGGCGTGGCGGCCGGTGGTGCCACTGTCGTGGTCAATGCTTCAGGACAAGGCAGGTCGGGAAAGAGTATGTCGGATTCCATGGGCGGGGTTTCGACGGAGAATAAATCACTGCTTAAATTGCTCGACATGCCTAACTGGTCAAGATACTTTTGGTTGGGTTCGCAATCCGGGAGCAAGAGCGAATGAGCGACAGGTTTACACACATTATCCAGCAGCGAACAGAAACCAGGACTGTTATATGGAACATTGTTAAGATAGGTATTACAAACCAGGGTACTATTATTTTTGATACGCTTAATTGCCTCTGAAACTTTGCCGTCGATCCTGGAATCAAACGCCTTGGTCTCGATAACGGTACTGTTAATATTATCAGGAATCTCCCCGACCCCAATACCAGCAATTGCATCTGTAGCGTTCACACTACTTTTCACTGCCAGGGTGTTGGCAACGGTTGCATCATTAACGTATCCTGTGCCGATAGCTGCATTGGCCAGTTGACCGGAAGTTTTGACCTTGCAATTCACCGCAGTGCTGCCGTTAACGATGCTATTATAAGCAGCTCCGGCTCCGATGCCCGCATCTGCCCAATGCCCTTCGGTTATGATTGTGCAGTCCAACGCTGTGGTGAGTGAAACGAAGCTGTCACTATAAATATGTCCCGCTCCAATACCGGCTTGGCCAAACTCATTTTTGGTAGTGACGTTGCAGTGCACTGCCGTCGTGCTAGTAACTTTTCCTCCTTTATCGACTTTACCCGCGCCAATACCGGCAAAGGCATTTTTCTTCGATGTTTTGACGTGACAATTCTCTGCCACAGTATTAGTAACAGTACCCTTCTTCTCAACCTGCCCACCCCCGATACCCGCGCTGGCATCGGTACCGTTTGCTGTAACATTGCAGTTCACTGCTGTGGTGCCAGTCACGGTGCCACCTCTAAACCATCCCCCGCCGATGCCGGCAAAACTATTATCTCCAGATGTTGTCACTATGCTGTCCATTGCCGTGGTGTCAGTAACATCGGACTCAATAGAATTTCCCCCGCCGATACCCGCATAGCCATGATTACCAGAAGTTACCACCGTGCAGTTCTGTGCCCTGGTGTTGGTAACTTTTCCACCGAAAATGCTTCCCGCTCCAACAGCGGCATTTGCATTATCGCTCATTGTTTCAACGCGACAGTGAACCGCTCTCGTGTCGGCAACATTTCCTCCTTCAACAACGCCTGAGCCAATAGCGGCGCTCCCACCCGATGTTGCACTATTCGAGGTTTTGACTGTGGAGTCCAGTGCCTTGGTGTTGGTAACGATTCCTCTGGTCAAAACATGTCCCACTCCAATAGCGGCATTTGCCTTATGACCGGATGTTTCAACTTTACAGTTCTTTGCCATAGTATTTTTAACAGTATTCTTAAACACACCGATGCCTGCGTACCCACTCCCGATGCCTGCGCTGGCCTCGCTGCCGGTCGTTACCACCGTGCAGTTCTCGGCCCTGGTGTTGTCAATGTTACCTCCGGTCAAAACATGTCCCACTCCAATAGCGGCATAAGACTTTTTGCCTCCGGTTTCAACGTGGCAGTCAACCGCTATCGTGTTAGCAACCGTGCCAGCCTCAACGTACCCTGCCCCGATACCCGCGCTTCCAGAATCAGAATCTTTGTCGGTCGTGATGTTACAGTCCACGGCCGTCGTGTTAGCAACGGTTCCGCCTTCTTGGACCTTTCCTGCAATAACCCCCCCATAGGCTCCATTACCCGAAGTACTTACATGAGCATTTTCAACCCGGATATTACTGATCATGGCATTACCAGAAATTTCACAGGCCACCACTGCGGCCGGGCCTGTGGACGTTATATTGGCATTAGTAAAGCGCAGGCTATCGACACTGCCTCCACCGGCCAGTTTTTTTATCAGGCAATGTCTGAGATTACCGATGGTACGATTTTCGCCATGGAAGATGCCGGTAAACGGATGGCTATCATTACCGATGGATTGCAATTGGCTACCATCAATACACGGAACAGTTTGCCGGTAAGTGCAATTGCGTGGAAAGCTCTCGTTACGGCCAATCATGCCCAGGATTTCGGCATCCGCCACCTCAATCGGCTCGCTGCCACAGGTGGCCGATGCTGCCAGGCCGAAAGCAGCAAGACCGGACAGCGCCCCCAGCACCGCCGCCGCATTGGGCAGATGACAAGACCCGGGCGCTGTGCTTGTCGGTTTACGATGCTGCTGCGATGAGTTCTGTTGTGTGTCTTTTATTTTATCGTTGTCGTTTTCCTGGGTTCCGTCCCGCGTTAAAAACGGTAACACCCCAGACTTCCTGGATACATCCAAACTGCCCCATCGTCCCTGTGGCTCTGTAGATGGTATTGTTGCAAGTCGGGAATCGCTGACAGTGCCGCTTCTGGGCACGGTCGGTGGCTGTATCAACATTACTACCTCATCAATACTTCGAAAGCTTTTACTCAAAAATATCCTGTGTCGTGTAAATCAGCGAATAAGAGATAAACACCAATATTTATTTGCTGATTCAAATTTTTGGGAAACAACATAGCTCAGAATGCTAAAGACGTTATGCCTATTTTGAAAAAGTCACAGAAAATACGACGTTGGTCACGCCCTGATGTTCAGGATTTTCAGAGCCAGAAAATCCTCAGGATAAGTTCAAAGACCCGGCGGAGTGCCACTACCGCCCGGTGAGAATTTCAAGCAAGTGAAGTACAGTAACTGGTTTTCCCCTCGTTCCCACGGTCCCCCATGGGAATGCATACCGGGCCTCTTGTGGGTCTCCATTAAACACTCATGATTCCGGACATAAACAGAATGTTTTATATCTGGCAGGCTCCGGTATGCATTCCCGACCCATAGGGCCTGCATGGGAACGAGGGGGGTGGCTGTGTGGGTATTAGCGCTTTTTTGTACCGGGTCTCACACGAACTCCGCAGGCGGGGGGCCGCCCTACGGAGCGCTCTGCACCTGCGCGGCCCGACACGTTTGGTAAGTGACCATGAAAATCGACATCACTTCCTTTACCGGCGAGGTTCTCAGGCTGGATAGCCATCTTCTGGATGATACTCAGTCAGAAGCAGCGGTTGATTGTCGTTTAACTAATGGCAGCCTTCACGCCTCCCAGCAATCTGCAAGGGATGGTGGTGCTGCCCGGCGGCGGAGCGGTGGGCTTCTCCGGTAAGGAGCTGATGTTCAATGACCCCTATCATTTATATGCATGGCCAGCAGGTTTGAGTTAGAAGGTACCGATACAGTCACTGCCGTGATTTTGGCCAGCGCCATGGCTGAGCTTTGAAGGGAGCCAGTCCTCCTGCATGATCTGGTCAAAGGTCCATGGACAATTCTCCGGGAAATCTTCTTTTGACATGTCGGTGTCGATGATTGCTGCTCGAAGGGCAGATTCAAAGATGCCTTCCCAGTCACTTATAATTTTTGCCTCCAGGCTTGGGTATTTCTCCATCAGGTCTTTGGTTTGTTTTCGGTGTGCCCGGATGCTGTTTTCCCAGCTATGGCCATATTCCCGTTTTTGGGGCTGGTACTGCCATTTGAACAGGTGCATCAGTAATTCTGCCAGGTGGCTGTCCAGCTTTCGATCCAGCTTCATAGACAGTGTTTCACTGTTTTTGTTCATTGGCGGCGTATGATCGGTCGACGTTGACCCGTAAACCGCCACCAGGGGCCGATTCAGGGCC
>NZ_JBLYNS010000267.1:0-3684 GCF_049310205.1 Endozoicomonas sp. ALC013
AAGCGCAGGCACCAGAATCTTTTTCCAGGTTACTCAAGCCAGAGGATTTCGTACCTTGCTGGTGCTCCGCCCTTGTGTACATTCGCTCTGCGATACTCTCAACCGCCTCATGGTCCTTGCCCCGCAGGAAACTGTCAATATCGCTTAAACTGATCACCCAGCGATCAAATTTTACCGGGGCGGCGCTGGCGCTTTCTCCCTATTGATCGCCATGAAATTGAGGCTGGGTCACAGTTGTGCTTTGGGCAGAAATCGATGGCATATTCATAGCCAGTTATGCCCTAGACTCTATGGTTCAACATTAGAGTTCAGAGTTTTGCCACAAGATAAAGTTCAAACATTGGGTTAGACGGTTTAATTATTTACAAACGGTGGTGACAGCCGCTCTTTAAACGACATTTATTATGTAATAAATAACTCCCGTATCTTCTCCAATAGCAAATTCACAGCCTTATCATGCCGGTTTATGGCAGCGATTCTGAGTGGGGTTATCGCCATCAGGGTTCCATCCTCTTCTTTAACCTCGCAAGCAGAGTACAGTACTTCCCTGGCTTCTTTGCGCTTTCCATCAGCCAGGAGCGTAGTCACGGCATCCAACAACAGCTTCATTATCTCGATATTTCCCTCTCTGGCTGCAATATACAACGGTGTTGCGCCATCTTCTTTCCGGGGTTTCTTTAGTGTCGCCATAATGGCAGCCCCCCTTTGCTCTCTCGGTAACGCTGTCAACGCTTGCATTAACTGCTTCACGCTTTGGTTATGCCCGCCCAGAACAGCACTCAAGAGCGGGAAGGCCTTAATCAGCTGATCCACGATGACCCAGTGGAAGTTATCAACAGCTGCGGTCAGTTGCGTCCTTTTGAATGTGACGACCGCACCTATCATTGCTTCGAAAGCAACAATTTGTTGTTCTGATTCCTGGTAGTTATTCGCAGTACTCAGGAATTGCTCCACAACCTTCTGTTGACCACTTTGAGCAGCGACGTGTAGCGCTGTTTCCCCGTCTTTTTTGGAGAGAGTCATTACCATCGAGACTGCCTGACAACGTTCAGATTCAGGCCAGGTCTCCAGAATTTTCAGCATCCGGGCGACAATGGTTGTTTGCCCGTTCCGGGCAGCACTCAAGATGGGGAAAGCCTTCAGAAGATCTGCTACCTGCTCCTGCCCTTTGCTGGCCACACAGGTATAGGAAAACGCGGTTTCAACGTCCTCAGCCAACAACTGGGTAACGATCTTATAGTGGCCAAGATGAGCAGCTATATAAAGCGGTGTTCTGCCGAAACTGTCTGCCGCACTCAGCACCGCCTTGGTAGCCTCCGGCTTTTTCTCCTTCGATAGACCATTCAGGGCATTCAGGAACAAGGCTACCACTTCTTCGTGCCCGGCTTGTGCAGCCCGGCAGAGCAGAGTTCTACCGTCCCGGTCCGACACATTCAGCACCAGCATGATGGTCTCAGACTTTGCGGGTTCCTTCAGTGTATTCAGGTTTTTTAGTATCTCCTCCAGAACCTTGGTTTGCCCCTCCCGGGCAGCGTGGAGAAGTGTGATTTTCATATTCTTGCTGGTAATTAACAGCCGCAGGCACGCCTCATGGCCGCTTTTGGCTGCGTAATGCAGGGGCGCAAAGCCATCATTATTCTTTTCATTGACCAGAACGCCAGCAAAGGGCAGTAACGCCTTAACGCACTCAATGTTGCCCTCTTTCGCAGCCTGGCTCAGACAAGAAAGCGGTGGTGCAGTATATACTGCTGCGGGTTCCATCGTATCAACAGGCAATGCCGGTTGTGCCAAAACCTCAGAAGTCTTATTCGATGCACCTGGTTGAGCTGCCGGAAGCTTGCTTGAACCCGGTTGCTCAAAGGCCTCTGTAATGATGGAATCAAGCCTTGCTGTTTGTGCCGGTTTTTTCAGAGCATCCCGCAGCAAAACCGCGACTGCCTGGTGGTTTTGTTGCCTGGCAAACTGGAGCGGGGTCTGCCCGCCATCGTCAGTGGCGCTCAGAAGCCTTTGAACGGCTGCCGGCCTTTCGGTTTCCGGCAGTCTATCCACAGCTTTCAGCAACTGCTCCACCACCTTGATATGACCTCCCAAGGCAGCCAGGTGAAGCGGAGTTCTCCCCGATCGGTCAGCCGTATTGATAACGGCCATGATGGAACCACCACCGGGCCTTTTTCCCTCAGGCAGTCTATCCAGAGCAGTCAGCATCGGCTCCACGGCTTTCTCATGCCCTTCCTGGGCAGCGACACCGAGGGGGTATAGGTATACCCGATCCTTGTCCGTTATATCTGATGGTGCTGCCCGGTAAGCCAACGCAGGTTCTGCCGCCAGAAAATCCTGTAACAAGTCAATCTGGTTGTTGCGACAGGCAGCCAGTATCGGGGCTTCATTCAGAGGCTTTGACTGGTCTACATATTTGTATTAATACTCAAGGATGAAAGTTATCGCTGGGTACTGATTATTACCACAAAGATAGCGCTGCATACCCTTTCGACTGAAGCTTTTTTCTTGACAAATGACGCCTACAGAGATGGTTTTTTTACTACGATAAAATAAGACATCGGACGCATGGAACCGAACTGGATTTTCAGCCCGGATTTTACTCTACCCACACAGTTAACCCGTTAGCAATTTTTGTACCACAAACTGATGCTCACACCGGAACCTCATCAAGAGCTGAATTCAGGATTGCATACAACCAGATCGTTTTTCCCGGTTCTCTTCCTGCTCATGTTGATAGATCTGTTTGTTCAGAACTTCGATCTGCGTAAGCATATGTTCAATATGCCTGTTAAGCATCAGATGCTCCTTTTCATAGGCTGGTATACCAACGAATTTTATGATCAGTACTTTTGCTGCTTCTGATGACTGAAGATAGAAATCCCTAAGCTCCATCATTTTACCCAAGTGTTGCTCTCTAAGGAGGTCTAAGTGGGAGCATTGCAGAAACTGTTCCTCCAGATATTTAGACTTGCGAACATATTCTTTCCAGTAATCACCAAACTCTTTTTCAAGAGGATCTATCTTATTCTTAACTTCACTGTTTGTAGCTGTTTGTTGACTATCACTGATATGACCCTTGTATGGTTGTAGTTTTTCTTTCAATTCATTGAATTGAGAACGAAGCTCTGCCAGCTCTAATTTAACTTGCTCAAACCGAGCCCCCATTGCTTCCAATACTCCTTTTTCCATATTTTCGCGTTCAATCGACTGTATAGCCTTGCTGTTCCCTATGTTGACGACCTCTTCCAGCTTATCCAAACGGTGATGAAAATCCTTTACCTGTAGCTCCTCAAATTGCTTCCTGACCTCCCTGAATTTTCCAGATAAATGTTTAAGCCCCAACGTTTCTAAACTGTTCAGCTCTCCCTTGATCCACTGCATCTGATTTCGACACTCTGTTATCTGACCATCCCCCCACTGATCCCCCATCAATCGTTCCATGTGAGCACTCAAATACGCTAACTTTGTTTCAGCCTCATGCGAAAGGGCATCATAAGAGGTCGTTGAAGCTACCGGCGTTGCCGCTGGATCAGCCGTCGCAAAAGACGATGAAGGCAGTGTAGCAGACTGATAAGCCGAATCTGGCTGACCGGCAGGGAGCCCACTGAAGCCCATTGAGCCATCGTCTTCTGCCACAATATTGCCATCATCTGCATGGGATGCCTCTTTAGTCCCGGTGAATGG
>NZ_JBLYNS010000268.1:0-3684 GCF_049310205.1 Endozoicomonas sp. ALC013
CATAACACGGCGTTGGGACTGGCGAAGCCTTACAACAACACTCCATTCATTGACTTCAGCGGGGTTTTTTACCCCTCATAACCCCATGGATGAGCGTGTCAAGCTAACTCAAGCTTACTTATTGTCAACACAACTTGATGCCATCATATTCAAGTGCAACCAAAAACCTCAAGCCAGGGACATTGATGCCTGGGGAATCTCCAACCAGCTGTGGGCAATGGCAAAACTGGTAGACAACGGGCAGAAGTGGACGCCAGGGTTCAAAGCGACAGTGGCCGCGCTGTTGCCCCACGTGAACGCACAGAAAGTCCAATTTATTCCTCAGCAGATCGCCAACATGCTGTGGGCCATGGCGAAACTGGTAGTCAACGGGCAGAAGCTGACACCAGAGCTCAACGAGACCTTGGCCATACTTTTGTCCCACTTGAACGCACAGAAAGCTAACTTTAAGCCACAGGAAAATGCCAACCTGCTGTCGGCCATGGCAAAACTGGTGGACAACGGGCTGGAGCATACACCAGGGCTCAAAGAGGCCTTAGTCGTGCTGTTGCCAAACGTGAATGCACAGAAAGACCAATTTGATGCCCAGCATATCGCCAACATGCTATGGGCCATGGCGAAACTGGTGGACAACAGGCTGGAGCAGATACCAGGCCTCAAAGAGGCTGTGGCCGTGCTGTTGACCCTTGTGAACACACAAAAAGCTAACTTTAAGCCACAGGAAACTGCCAACCTGCTGTGGGCCATGGCGAAACTGGTGGACAACGGGCTGGAGCAGACACCAGGGCTCAAAGAGGCCTTAGCCGTGTTGTTACCCCACATGAACGCACAGAAAGTCCAATTTAATGCCCAGGATATCGCCAACCTGCTGTGGGCCATGGCGAAACTGGTGGACAACGGGCTGGAGCAGATACCAGGGCTCAAAGAGGCCTCAGGCGCATTGTTGCCCCACGTGAATACACAGAACGCTAACTTTATACCACAAGGTATCGTCAACCTGCTGTGGGCCATGGCGAAACTGGTGGACAACGGGCAGGAGCAGACACCAGGGCTCAAAGCGGCCATAGCCATGCTACTGCCCCACGTGAAAGCACTGCAAGCTAACTTTAACCCCCAGGAAATCGCCAACCTGCTGTGGGCCATGGCAAAACTGGTGGACAACGGGCAGGCGCAGACACCAGAGCTCAAAGCGGCCGTAGCCACGCTGCTGTCCCATGTGAAGGCACTGAAAGCTAACTTTAAACCCCAGGAAATCGCCAACCTGCTGTGGGCCATGGCGAAACTGGTAGACAACGGGCAGGCGCAGACACCAGAACTCAAAGAGGCTGTGGCCGCATTGCTGCCCCACGTGAACGCACAAAAAGACCAATTTATTCCTCAGGGTATCGCCAACCTGCTGTGGGCCATGGCAAAACTGGTGGACAACGGGCAGGAGCAGACACCAGGTCTCAAAGAGGTCGTGGCCGCGCTGTTGCCCCACGAGAACGCAAAGAAAGTCCAACTCAATGCCCGGGATATCGCCAGCCTGCTGTGGGCCATGGCGAAACTGGGTGAGCTCGTTGAGCTGAACGTGGTTAAATCCACGTCTGAACTTCTTCTCTACCAAATCAGTCAATGCCCTCAGTTATCTCAGCAAGATATATCGATGTCTCTCTGGGGAGTATTGGTATGCTGTGCCAGGCTCTGTCCAGATGCCAATGCCAATACCAATAAAAACAGCTTGCTTGAAAAGCACATGGACGCCCTGTTTACTCGCTTCGAAAATGCATCCCCAAACGATGTAGAGGAACAATCCCTCATTGCCATGGCCGCAAGCTGGCTTGACAGGGCGTGTCCCATCGTCCCCCATTACCAGACCAGCATTTCAAAACATCAAACCGACTTCCACGATCAACTTCAATCATCTATTCCCTCTTTAAAAATTGAAGCAGAAAGGAGTCTGAACTCATTACCTCCGGTTGATCTGCTACTGCCTGACCACAATATTATTATTGAAATTCAGGGACCCTTTCATTACGTGTGTGGTGATTTCAAAACCAGGAATGGTTCGACTCTGCTGAAAATCGCACTGCTGCAAAAAGCAGGATTTGAGGTCATTGAAATCCCCACTAACACCTTTTTGAACCCGGATTCAATAAAACGATGTATTGATGAAATAAAGACCAGGCTGGACATCCCGCCACAGGCCCATGGTTCTGTATCCTATAAAATCGGGTGGGTATATGAGGCAAACGTTACCATCGATAACGGGTGTCAATCCTCACATCACTGTTACTTAACCGGCGAAGAGCATTCAGAGAAGCAAACAGGCAAACCCAAAAAAAGAACAAGGAAGAGGAAAAAAAAGCCAAGGTCCTTCAATCAAATATTTTGAACTTTTTTCTGGAAAGAAAGTCGGATATTAGAGGAAATGTTTTAGTTTGATCTATCGCCGTAATAACTAACTAAGTATGTAGCCCTCATTTTCAGGAATTAACAATCATGCAACCACCCCCGATTGCGCCGTCCGAACACTTGTTAGACTATTTAGATTTTGATTTGCTGGCAGGTTCGGCCTGTTGTGGAGTTTTTGGTCAAATTTTCGGTAGCATCGTTAGCCCTATAACATCTGAACCTGTTGGTTTTATGACATTTTGCGGTGCCAATCTCCTGGCTGGCACCCTGAATCGTCGCAGCATTGCCTGGCATCAATACACTAATGTACTACTGCTCAAAAACAAACAGCAGTTAAACAATGCACTAGTGGAAAGGTTTGAACAATTATCGAACAGGCTGAGACAGAATACTTTGAAACTTACCGAAAACCAGAAAAAAATTGAGAATCTTGAAAAGAATATTAAGGAATTGAACAAAAAGCCAATGGACAAGCTGGATCAATTATACAGGGAACAAAAAGAGATTAATGAGAGCTGCAAAACAAATCGCGAGGAAATTGCTGCCCTCCGGGAACTATTAAACAAAGCAACGTTGGTAACTGATCAGCCTGCACCATTGAACCAACTACCCACAGACACTGCACAACAAAAAAACAAGTAGTTGCCCTGGATAGCTCCAATAAAGTTACTCATACAGCAGTTGGCAATCCTTGCTGGGTGATAATACCAGCAAGACAATCAGGTGTTTGATGTAGTTTTCATCCTGTCCTCTGGGACAATAGAACAGCTAATAAACGCACCGGGCCGAGGCATTCTTGATTGATGTCAATACAAAGCGAGGGTTGTCACCCATCTGGTTCACTTCAGCCTTATATATGACACGTGTATCCAGCCCTTTCCAGCTCTTTGCCTGATACTGAGCCTCGCCATACAGACGCACCCGGTAAGGTATCGGTAATTTATTTAATCGGGCGTAAGCTGTACGTGTTTGCAAACAGTGGCGAGCTTCTGCCATGCTTTCGTCCCGAAGGTGTTTTACCCGGCCGAAGAATGGCTGTGATCAACTTCCCGCTCAAACCTTCAAAAATCATCAGTGGCAAGTAGCAGGTATTGCCGTATTTGGTATTAAACAGACTGTACTGTTGAGCACCGTGGGTCAGGCTGGCCGTGTGATCCAGATCAATGACTGCCAGCTTGGGCGGTTTTTTATAGCTGCTGAGAAAATGCTCTGCAAAGGCGTAGGCCAGGTCGTATATATCCCTGCGGGACAAGCCCTTCCCGAGTCGTGTAAATGTGGGGGCTGATGCCA
>NZ_JBLYNS010000269.1:0-3665 GCF_049310205.1 Endozoicomonas sp. ALC013
GCAAGCCGAAAACCCGTTTCAAGAATCTGGTCAGGTTAGGCGTTGATAAAGTGAACGCCGCCAAGATCGCAGCCAGCAGCAAAGGGTATTACCGTCTAAGTAAAACCTATGCGGTTCAGCAGGCACTGAATAACAGTTACCTTGTGAAAATTGGGCTTGTTTCATTGAGAGACTTATGGATCAGGTTTCACCATCATCGTTGAACCGCCCGGTGCGGCCCCGCATGCCGGGTGCTGTGGGGAGGGTTGGAGAAAGACCAGCCCTTACCCGATTTATGTGGCAGATTTCACTGTTTTGAGAACTTACTAACTTAAACTTATGAACAAAAACGATAGAATTCAATTACTTTTGATACTGATTAACGTAGGCCAAGCAAAACTATAAAATCCATCATAATAATTTTCCTTCAAAAAAGCCAAGTCCTGCTCCCAGTCAGAAATAGACTCTTTATAGTCAAATTTTTTTCTTTTGGCATTCTTCACAAAAGCAGCCAATGTATAAGCTAGTTTCTTTAGTCTATCCTTGGTATTTCCTTGCCCCCAACTATAAATATAATTTTCATCCAATCGTAGATTTTCAGTTCTTAGGTTTAACTCCATCAATTTGCGCAAGATATTTTTTCTTTCTGATTCACTCTTTCCATTTTTCCCCACACGGTAGCCATAGATACTGAGCAACCCTTTGTTATCAGTAAAATCTAAAGCAGGCGATACATCAGAACCTTTAAATATATCAGTTGTTGGCCACTTAAATTCTCTCATCTCATGAAATTCGCAATATTTTTCATATGCTATCGAAGCGATATCTATTATATTTTTCTCATTAAAATTAAAGTAAGAAAAATCAAGATTTTTAGACCAAAATGAAAACGTAGGATATTCAGCGTCAACCGGATATGATTTAGCTTTCCTACTTACTCCCACAAAGTAATAGATGCCATCTTTTTCTCTCAGTTTTACAGGAAGTATTGAGCTACAATATATGATAAATTCGTAAGCAAGCTTTTTGTTGCTATCAAACAAGAAAAACAACAAGAAATTTAACTTTAAGTCCGAACTTTTTTTAGTTTCAAAAAAATCTAACTTAACCTCTAAAAAAACATCATCTATTATTTTTCTCAAAGTACTTTTTTCTGAAACTTTAATAAAGTCTGATGCATGAACTCTTTTTAATAAGTCGGTTTTACTTTCGTCCACTTTCTTTTCAAGAGACTTATCACCACAATGTATATTATTTAGTTTATCCAAGAGCAAACTCAGAACTTTTATTTCAGATGTTGTTATCACTCCTGGAAGAACTTGCTCCCCAGTCTGATTATCAAAATAAATTCTATCAATAAGATTTTTCAAAATTAATTTTTGTTCATTAGTTTCCATATTAAGCCAACTCAATAAATTATAGCTATCTTATCAAAATCACTAATCAAGAAATAAAACCTAGATGTTGCATTCGGTTTAGCCACATAACGCCTAAATCAGGTGCGCCGTAGGCGTCACCTGGATTTACTTGTTAGGCGCTGATTTCTCGATCTCTATGAGTTTATATGACCACTTCTCTTTATCTGTGACAGGATTGATTTTACATGTTTCTTCAATGGTTGCATTTACAATACTTGGCACATTGAATTGATATGATTCCAAAGATTTATCGAGTTTACCTTTTAACAATTCACCATCATTTTTTACAACGGCAAAAAAGTCATTTTCAATATCTACTCCGACAAGCCTTATTTCTTTGTATTTGACTGTTTGAGTATCACTCGATTCACCCTCTTCTAATTGCCTTAATGCCTCTTTTATCCGATGAAATGGTATACTTGAAGCTCTAAAGTTACCATGTGGATCAGACCATTCTGCTTTAACTGAAACCCCAGCAGCAACCAACTCTTGAAGTACTGCTTTGTATCTGGCTCTAGACAATAAGTTGTAGCTTTTAACTTCTTTTAGTACTCGATCACTTTCTTCTGTAGCAGTAAGAAGCTCCATGAATTTATGAAGGTTTTGATTTTGGCTTGAGTCTGCAAATAAATCGCTATTTTTACTTTGTAACCTTACACCAAAAGAACTCGCAAAAAGACCAGACACCATAAGAGTATTTTCATCTTTAATATGTTCTGGAACCCTACGAATATCAATATCGCTTGGACACGCTGAAGAATAAAGATAGTTTTGTAATGTTGTTAGAACTTTACCCAGTGTGTCGGATGCAATTTCATATGTTTGGTGTGCTTTACTAAACGCTAGGTCAAGTACTTGTCTTGAATTTGCAACAGCAGCTTCTTGAATATCGACTACTTTTTGTGGAAGAGTTGTTGATAAAGTATTACATTCTAAAAATTCACCTTCATCAGGCAGCCATTCAGGGTCATAGCTTTCTGATTTAATAAAATCGACATTAAATTCTTTTTTTGATGCAACTGTGACTAAGTATGAAAAACCTTCTTCTGGTTTTTCAAAGCAAGATCGAATATCAATTTTTTTATTTTTTAAAGCACAGTACTTCTCAAAACTGACCTTTGAATAAAGCCAAACATCACAGTCATTTATGTCGTCAACCCAGTGAACAAGGTATATTTGCCCAGTTTGGTTTTTGCAGCTATAAAATCGTGGGCCTTCGAAAAAATCAAATATTTCCCAAGGTTTGAGATTTTTAATCTCAGTGTTTAAGTAATTATGCTGCGACATTCTCTTCTACCTCTACAAACCCTCTTTCAGGTTGTTTTGTGGAAACCCACCATGTTATGTGAGGCTTTGTGAAGGTTTCAAGAACCATTCCATCTTCCTTTTTGATAACTCCCCTTGATATTTTGTGATGTTTAAATTTCTTTTTATACTTCCTTCTCCATTTAATTGCACCCTCAATATTTTTAAAAGCTGATAACCCATGAGAGCAACAATTCATGAATTCATCAAAATTCTGATGTGGGGTTTTTAGCTCAAACGCAAGCGGAATAAAGTCGTTAGAATTAGGAGGGGAGTTCATTACTAATCTGTACAATTCAATCTCATCATTTCTTGCTTCCTTTGGTGGACATTGTGTTGGAAGTGAATATTTCCAATCCATGAATTTATCTCCAATGTTTATTTAAGCGCTTAACGCCTGCATAAGCGGCGGCGCGTCTAGCGCCGTCCGCTGGATGCTCTTGTTATGTGCGTGTTACTTGTTTTTGCCAAAACTGAGCACAACCATTATCACCGTTTAATTTATATGGTTCAAAACCATATTTTAGGTAGGCTTGCTGAGCGGGCTTATTACCTTCTAATACTTCCAAAGTGATTTTGCAACATCCCTTCTGAAAAGCAATTTCCTCAATTTTATCAAGTATTATTTGGCTTAACTTTTTTCCGCGATATTCATTTTTAACTGCAATATCATGAATGTTTATAAGGGGCTTACATTTAAAGGTTGAAAACCCTTCGAAGCAATTTGCAAAACCAGCAGGCTTACCATCAACATAACAAAGAATACTGAAAGCACTTGTAACCTTACCAAGTTCTTTGGCCAGGTTTTCTTTGACGTATTGATCCAAAGGTTCATTTCCGCCCATTGGATCAATAGCATAATCATTCAATAAGGAAACAAGGTCATCAGCATGTTTTTCATTTGAATAGTCTGCAACAATTACTTCTATTGTCATGCTTACTCCGTGATTTATGATTAGCACA